>NZ_DBFOSR010000034.1:0-66583 GCF_048427265.1 Paraeggerthella sp. | reverse complement strand
TTGCGGGCCTTGGCGGCCTGGGATCGAACATCGCGGTCATGCTGGCGCGATCGGGCGTCGGCGCGCTTCATCTGGTCGATTTCGACGTGGTGGACGAAAGCAACCTGAACAGGCAGCATTACTTTCGCGAGCACCTGGGCCGTCCGAAGACCGAAGCGCTTGCCGAGCAGCTTGCGCGCATCGATCCGCGCATCGAGGTCGATATCGATTGCGTGTGGGTCGACGCGGCAAACGCCGTGCGGCTGTTCGAGCGCGAGCGCATCGTGTGCGAAGCGTTCGACGTCGCGGAGTGCAAGGCGGCCCTGGCGAACGCCTTGCTCAGCGAAACGCCGGACACGATCGTGGTGGCGGGAAGCGGCATGGCGGGCGCGGGCCCGGCTGATCGGATGGTCACGCGGCGGGCGGGCAGAAGGCTGTACGTCTGCGGGGACGGCTCGTCCGACGTCGCCGATGCGGCGCTGTACGCGCCGCGCGTGGCCTTGTGCGCCGCACAGCAGGCTTTGGTGGTCGTGCGCTTGGCGTTGGGGCTTGAGGAATAGTCGAAGAGATAAAGAAACAAGAAACGTGCGCTGCGCCAAGCTGCGGGCTTCGGCGCGGTTGGGAAGGAAACATCTATGGGGTACGAACCTGATGCATGGTCGCTTGGAGGGCGCACGTTCACGTCGCGCTTCATTTTGGGATCGGGGAAGTTCAACCTCGATCTGGTGGAGGCTGCGGTGCGCGACGCCGGCGCCCAGATGGTGACGCTGGCGGTCCGTCGCGCCAACACGGGACAGGAAGACAACATCCTGGACGCCATTCCGGAAGGGGTGACGCTGCTGCCGAACACGTCGGGCGCGCGCACGGCTGAGGAAGCCGTGCGCATCGCTCGCCTGGCGCGCGCCATGGGCTGCGGGGACTTCGTCAAGGTCGAGGTCATCCGCGATGCGGCGTACCTCATGCCCGACAACGCCGAAACGGTGCGCGCTACGGAGCTTCTGGCGAACGAGGGCTTCGTCGTGCTTCCCTACATGTTCCCCGACCTTACCACGGCGCGCGATCTGGTGAGCGCCGGCGCGGCTGCGGTGATGCCGCTGGGCGCTCCCATCGGGTCGAACAAGGGGCTTGCCGCGCGCGACTTCATCAAGATCATCATCGACGAAGTGGACGTGCCCGTTATCGTGGACGCCGGCATCGGGCGCCCTTCACAGGCGTGCGAAGCCATGGAGCTGGGGGCCGCCGCCGTCATGGCGAACACGGCTGTGGCAACCGCCGGCGACGTCGCGCTCATGGCCGCTGCGTTCAAGCATGCGGTCGAAGCGGGGCGCGCGGCGTACCGCGCGGGATTCGGGCGCGTGCTCGAGCGCGCCGAGGCCTCGTCGCCTTTGACCGGGTTCCTGGCGGATTAGGGGGCGCCGTGCAAGACGAACAACGCTTGAACGCGCCCGCATGGGGCGAACCTGGCTGGAAGGTCCCCGGCTTTTCGCGCGCGCAGGCGGCCGATCCGTCGGACGTTGCACGCGATTGCGGCATCGACCCGCTTTCGTACCTTCCCGACATGGATGCGCTTGACTCCCCGGTCATCTCAGAAGTGCTCGAGCGGGCGTCCGCCTTCGATTTCGCATCCGTGACCGCCGCCGACGTCCGCCGCGCCTTGGCGGCCGAGCGGCTTTCTCCTGAAGACTTCGGGGCGCTGCTTTCTCCGGCAGCCGAGCCGTTTTTGGAGGAGATGGCCGCCGCCGCCCAACGCGTCCGCCGTCGCTGGTTCGGCAGCACGGCGTACCTGTTCACCCCGCTGTATCTGGCGAACTATTGCGACAACCACTGCGTGTACTGCGGGTTCAATCGCAAGAACGACATCTGCCGCGCCCAGCTCGACCAGCGCGGTATCGTGCGCGAGCTTGACGCTATCGCCGAAACCGGCTTGGAGGACGTCCTGCTGCTCACGGGGGAGGATCGCGAACGCACCGACCCCGCCTACATCGCCGAAGCGTGCCGGCTTGCGTCGGAGCGCTTCCGCGCGGTGGGCGTGGAGGTGTATCCGCTAAACGAGGACGAGTACGCGCTGCTGCATCGAAGCGGCGCGGACTACGTGACCGTGTTCCAAGAAACCTACGATCCCGCTCTGTACGGCAAGCTGCACCGAGCCGGACGCAAGCGCGTGTTCCCGTACCGCGCGAACGCCCAGGAGCGCGCGTTGCGCGCCGGCATGCGGGGCGTGGCCTTCGGCGCGCTTCTGGGATTGGGCGATGCGCGGCGCGACGCGTTCGCGTGCGGGATGCACGCATGGCTTCTGCAACGCGCGTACCCGGCGGCGGAGCTCTCGCTTTCCTGTCCGCGCCTGCGGCCTATCGCGGGCAACGAGAGCTTGGGCTCGCGCGGCGTGGGCGAGCGCAGGCTTTTGCAGGTCATGTGCGCGTACCGCCTGTTCCTGCCCCAGGCGGGCATAACCATATCGTCGCGCGAGCGGCAGGGATTCCGCGACCGGGTCATGGGCATTGCGGCAACGAAGATATCTGCCGGCGTGTCGACGGGCGTCGGCGAGCACGCCGCTGCCGAAGACGAGCATGCTGCATCGGCGGGCGACGATCAGTTCGAGATAGCGGACGACCGCGACGTGAAGACCGTTTCGGCGGCTCTGCGCGCGCACGGCTTGGAACCGGTCGCGAACGATTACGTGCGGGTGTGAGATGCGGCCTTCCATCGAGCTTGCGGACGTTCTTGCCAGCGGGGCTTTCGTGCGGGCGTTCGTCACGGACAGGCGCTCGTGCGCCCGGCCTCTCGCAGATCACGTGGCGTTGCTGAAGGGCTGCGTCGATCTGGTCATCCTGCGCGAGAAAGACCTGGGCGCGAAAGAGTACGAAGCGCTCGCGCAAGACGTGTCCGCGGCATGCGCCCGCGCCGGAATGGCGTTTGCGGCCCATACGCAGGTCGACGTCGCGCGTCGCATGGGCTGTTCGGCCGTCCATCTGCCGCTGCCGCTTCTGCGCGAGCAAGGCCGCCCCGCAGGCTTTTCGTGCGTGGGGACCAACGTGCATGCGGCGGTGGAAGTGAGCGAGGCCGAAGCGCTCGGCGCCGACCTGCTGATAGCAAGTCCCGTGTTCGCTCCTTCGTGCAAGCCGGGCGCGCCGTTCGGCGGCGCTTCGTTTCTGCGGGACGTGGTCGAGCGGGCCCGGATCCCGGTGCTGGCGCTCGGGGGCGTGACGGATGAAAACGAGCAGGTCGTACGAGCCTGCGGGGCGGCGGGCGCGTGTCGTATGGCCGACTACGCTCGTCGCTGACGAGTCGGGCGCATCCGACGGGAGCGTCCGTGCAATTCCCGGCAAAGTAGGGGATAATGAAACGCTGAATGTAACGTTTGCGTGCAGGGTGGACGGGGGATGCGCGTGGGGGCATCGAATTTCAGCGAATGCGAGCTGGCGGGCACGTGCGCGGAGTACGCGCGCCTGGTCGAGGACATCAAGCGTTCGTACGGCTTCGATTTCGTTTCGCTGGGCTTGACGGCGTTCATCGGCGCGCCCCTGAAATGGGTGTACAGCGCCGGTGCGACAGGCGAGCGTCATCGGCGCATCGTGCTGGCGCCCGGCCACGGCATAGGCGGCATCACCATCAAAGCGGGCAAACCCATGATGTTCACGGACATCGACGAGGAGATCGATCCGCGCGAGTACTCGTCGTACCCGATCGTGTTCGCCGAGGACCTGCGCAGCTTCTGCGCGCTTCCCCTGACCAGAAAGGGGCGCGTGGTCGCCGTGCTGCTGACGGCGTTTCGCTCGGTGAGCGACCATCATCAAGAGGTGTACCGAGACTTGATCCTGAATCTGGACGGCTCCCTTCTTGGGATGGACGTGGTCTCGACCGACTTCATGGACTTCGAGAGCATTGCGGCGGAGAAGCGCGTCGACACGCAGCACAACCCTATTTTCGTGCGCTCGGACCTGTCGCGCGTGATCGCGGCGCAGGAGGACGAGCGAAAGCGCATATCGCGCGAGCTGCACGACGGTATCGCCCAGGAGCTGCTGACCGTCTCGTTTTCGCTCAAGCTGCTGGAAGGGCACGTCGACCAGGCGGGCGCGGAAGTGCTGGCGTCAGCCAACAACAACATCGGGCGCATTTTGGACGAGCTGCACAACATATCGGTCGAGCTGCGCCCTTCAACCCTTGATCATTTGGGGTTCATGGCGGCGCTGCACTCCCAAGCATCGGTGTACGAGAAAACGTACGGCACCGAGATCGTGTTCGAGGGGTCGTTGTCGCGCAGCCGGTTCGATCAAGCGCTCGAGACGCAGGCGTACCGTATCTGCCAAGAGGCTATACTCAACGCCTGCAAGTATTCCGAGGCCGATAAGATATACGTGACGTTGGAAGATTCCGACGGATGGCTGCATGTGTCCGTCATCGACCACGGCTGCGGCTTCGATACCGAACGGCCCGTGATCAAGGGGAGCGGCTGCGGACTTTCCGGCATGCGGGAGCGTGCGAGCATCATCGGCGCGATGCTGACCATGGAGTCGGGTCCGAACGGCACGAAGGTCACGCTCGTTTCGCCGATGAACATTGTCGAGGGCAAGGAGGTGGACGCATGATACGTGTCATGCTTGCGGACGATCACGAGGTGGTGCGCGCCGGGTTCAAGATGATCCTGGAGCAAGACCCCGACCTCAAGGTAGTGGCGGAAGCGGCGGACGGCGCGCAGGCGTACGCCATCGTCGCGCGCGAAAAGCCCGACATCCTGCTCATGGACATCTCGATGCCTCCGGGGCAAAGCGGGCTGGTTGCGTGCGAGAAGATCACGAAGGATTTTCCGTGCACCAAGGTGATCATCTTGACGATGTTCGCCGAGCCGGAGTACCTGTTCTACACCTTGCGCGGCGGCGCGGCAGGCTACGTGCTGAAGAACTCAAGCTCCGAAGAACTGCTTGCGGCGGTGCATGCCGTGGCTGAAGGAGGCAGCTACATCCATCCGAAGATGGCGGCGCTTCTTACGAAACAGCTGGTCAAAGGTGGAGAGGAAGAAGACCGATCCTATCAGCAGCTCTCGAATCGAGAGCTGGAGGTGCTTCAGCTTTTGGCCAAGGGCTTCACGAACAAGGAAATCTCGGAGCAGATATACCTTTCCGTGAAGACCATCGAGGCGCACCGTTCGAAGATTTACCAGAAGCTGGGTTTGAAGACCCGTGCCGACCTGGTGGATTACGCGCTCAGGCACAAGCTGCTCAACGTGTAGCGCGAAAGCGCGGCGGGGCCGTCTGGGCGGTCCCGCATGCGGTGCGCGCCCTACGCTTCGACGTTCGGGCGCGCGGGCTTTGCGCTGCGGCCCACGCAAAACGAGAGCGCGCGCGTCGGGCAGGCGTCGATGCACGATCCGCAGGCCATGCAGTCGCCCGCGCGCACGATGACGTCGCGCTCGGCCAAGACGGGCTCCAATATGGCGGGGTCGCACAGGCAGGCGTTCTTGCAGGCGTCGCAGTGGATGCAGGCTGCGTGGTCGAGGCGTACGTTCACCTGGCCTGCGCGCCCGACGGCTTGGTAAAAGCCGCCAAGCGGACAGAGCGAGCGACACCATACGCGATGCCCCCAGAACAGCTCCGCCAACACGATGGCGCCCAGCACCCATAGGCCCGTAACGGCACCGAACAGGATGCCCTTGTTGATCGCGCTGATGGGCGAGAACGCTTCGAACACCGGAATGCTCGTGACGGCGGACAGCGCAAGCACGGCCAGGGCTATCCACAGCTTCGCGCGCCGGGGCACGGGCGCCTCGCGCACTTCGATGCCGAGCTTGCGGCGCAGGGCGTCGACCAGCTCGAGCACCAGGTTCACGGGACATATCCATCCGCAGAATGCCCTGCCTCTGATCAGGCCGTACAATACAAGAACGGGCAAGGCGGCCAACAGCCAGTCAAGCGCGAAGGTCTTCGACGCCGCTATGGTTTGGAGCATGGCGAACGGGTCGAGCACTTCGATGCCGAAGATCGAGGACGACGACAGGCTCCCGAAGAACGGCAGCTGCGCGGGCGCGGGGACCGCTTCCTCGCCTCCGGCGAACAGGCCGAAAAGACCCCATCCGGCTGCGATCAGCGGCAACGCGAACAGCACGAGGGCGCCCACCTGCACGCTGCGGCGCAGCCACGTCCAGCGAAACCCGCGCGATGCGGTCCGTGCGTCGCTCATCGCGATCCGACCTTGGCAAGCGTGGGGTCGTCCTCGAAGTTCGCGTACACCAGGTTGATGCCGGTGACGCCTTCGATGCCGATGAACCCGCTTGCGACGGCGTGCGACGCGTCGACCGTTTCGGCCTCGATGGTGACGACGATCTTGTACCCGTTCACTTCGTGAACCTCCACGCCTTCGCGCAGGTCAAGCTCGCGCGCGACGTCTTCGGTCCGCGCGGGCGCCGTTTCGATGACCAGGCTCGAGATGACCATGGTGCTCTCCTTACTCGTTCTGTCCTTCCGGTGCCCGCCTCCCCTCAACAGGGGAGGCGGGCGGGGAGGGAATGCGTCTGCTCATGGCAATGTGCAGACGCGGGGATGGGCAAGCCGTTTCGACGCGCGCGCTACCCCTGCGGATGGCAGGTGATGCACTGCTCGCGCGTGGGTTCGATCTGCTTCGTTTCCACGTTGCCGTCTTTGTAGTGGTCGTCGGGCAGAGCGGTTGCCCCGTTCAGCATGGGGTTCGCCAGATCGTTCGCGCCGTGGCAGCCGTAACAGCCGGCTGCTCCCAGGTTGTCCGCGCGTCCGACGTGCGTGGGCGGCATAAGCGGCGCCGCTCCCGGCGGGATGTCGTCGTTTCCGGTGTAGCCTGCGCGCTCGGTCGCGCACCCGGCAAGCGCGCCTGCGCCAAGGGCCATGGTCAGCACGAGGGCGGTGGCGATAGCTTTCTTCTTCATCGGTTTCACCTCTCTACCTTCGTGATGGACACGCAGGTCTTCTTGTAGTCGGGCTCTTTGGACAGCGGGCAGTACGTATCCTGCACGGCCAGGTTGATCAGCGTTTCCTCCGCGAAGAAGGGCGCGAACACCGTACCGGCGGGAGGCTCGGTGCGTCCAGCCGTCGACACCTTGATCTCGAACTCTCCGAAGCGCGACTTCACCTTGACCATATCGCCGTCCTTGATGTCCATCTTCGCGCAGTCCTCCGGGCTCATGTTGAGCAGCGCCTCGGGAAGCGCGCGATCCAGCTCGGGCACGCGCCGCGTCATCGATCCGGTGTGCCAATGCTCCAGCAGGCGGCCCGTGCAGAACACGAACGGGTACTCCTTGTCCGGCTCTTCCGCGGGCGGCTCGTAGGGGCGAAACACCACGGAGGGCTTCATCTTGGCGGACTTGTAGAAGCTCACGCCGCCGGCCAGGCCTTCCTTGCCGTACTGGGCCACGCCCACCTCGTCGAAGCCGTCCTCCTGCTTGCCGGTGGAGAAGCGCCACTTCGTGGGCAGCCACGTGCCGTTCACCTCGCGCACGGGCCAGGTCAGGCCGTGATGCGTCAGGTATTCGTCGTAGGGTGCAAGCTGCTTGTTCTCCATCTTCAGCTTGGCTTCAAACTTCCCGTCGACGTCGTTGTTGATGGCCTGGGCTTTCTCGTTCAGATCGGGGTTCGAGAACGTGCGGTACTCTTCCCAGATGGCGCGGTTCGTTTCGCGCGAATCGCCCTTGAAATCAGCGGCGCTCTTGTCGTAGATATCGCCGAACAGGCGGTCGAACGCATCCTGCCCGTCGATCTTCTCGCCGTCGAGCACGCGGCGCGCCACCTCCATGATGACCCAAAGGTCCCACTTCGCCTCGCCCGGCGGGTCGACGGCCTTCTCGAACACGGCGGTGCGGCGCTCGGCGTTGCCGAACTGGCCTTCGCGCTCCACCCACATAGCCACAGGGAGCACCACGTCGGCGTATTTCGTGGACAGGGTGGGGTAGACCTCGTTCACCACGACGAACGTGTCCATGACGCCCGTCTTGTCGCCCTTGCCCAAGAAGCGGGTGAGGTTCGGCATGGAAACGGCCCAGTTGTTGTGCGCGGACCACAGGAAGTCTATGTTGCCCTTGGACATTTCACGGAAGATCTTGACCGTGTGGAAGCCCGGCTTCTGGATTTCGTCCAGGTAGCCCTCGGGCAGGTTCCAGATGACTTCGGTGTAACGACGATGCTGCGCGTTGGCCACCAGCAGGTCGGCGGGCAGGCGGTGGCTGAAGGTGCCCACTTCGCGCGCGGTGCCGCAGGCGGTGGGTTGACCGGTCAGCGAGAAGGGGCCGTTGCCGGGCTGCGCGATCTTGCCCGACAGCAGGTGGACGTTGTAGATGTTGTGGTTCATCCACGTGCCGCGGTTGTGCTGGTTCACGCCCATGGTCCACAGCGACATGACCTTCTTGTTCGGGTCGGCGAACACCTCGGCCAGCTCTTTGAGGTCCTCGGCGGCTACGCCGGACAGCTGCGCGGTGTACTCGAGGGTGTAGGGCTCCAGGCGCGCGGCGTACTCCTCGAACGTGATGGGTTCCACCTTGTCCACGGATTTGCCGACGTCGCTGGCATCGTATCCGTCGTCGATGGCGTTGCCGATGTTCTCGGTTCCCTGCTTGAACTGCAAGTGGTCGTTGACGAAGGCTTCGTCGTACTTCTTGTTCTGCACCAGGTAGTTGGCGATGCAGTTGGCAATGGCCAGGTCGGTGTTGGGCTTGAAGACCATGACCTTGTCGGCGCTTGCGCTCGTGCGCGTCTTGAGCGTGGTCAGGTCGTAGTGCTTCACGTTGGTACCCGAGAGCTTGCGCGCGGTCAGGCGCGAGTACAGCATGGGATGGGCCTCGGCCATGTTGGCGCCCCAGGTGACGAACACGTCGGCTTCATCCAGGTCGCTGTAGCTGCCGGCCGGCTCGTCGGTCTGGAACACGTTCATGAAGCCGACCACGGCGCTGGCCATGCACAGGCGCGCGTTCGGGTCGATGTTGTTGGACAGCAGGCCGGCCTTCCAGAACTTGGCGGTGGCGTAGCCTTCCGTGATGGGCTGCTGGCCCGATCCCCAGAACGCCAGGCGGCTCTTGTCCTTCTTCCAGGTGTCCTTGAGCTTGCCCGCCACCAGTTCGAGCGCCTCGTCCCAGGTGGCTTCGCGCAGGCCGTCGTCGGTGCCCTTCGTGGACTTGTCGTCGCGGATAAGCGGCACGGTCAGACGGTCGTCCCCGTACAGGATCTTTGCCAGATAGTAGCCCTTGACGCAGTTGAGGCCCTTGTTGGACTGGTTGTCCGGGTCTCCCGTCACCGACACCAGCTTGTTGTCCTTCACTTCGCAGATGACGCCGCAGCCGCAGCCGCAGAAACGGCACACCGACGTGAATTTCTGCCCCTCGCCCGAAGACGCTCCCTGCTGGTTGCTGCCGCATCCAACGAGCGACGACATGGTGCCCGCCGCCGCGGCGCTTGCCAGCGCTACGGCCGTGGCTTTGACGAACCCTCGTCTTGAGATGTCCATGACATCCCTCCTTCTCCCGTTTCTCTCCCGTTGCATTCGTGTCCTCAACCGCCGTCCGGACGGTGTGAAACCTCGTTCGCAGCTTCGTTACTGCGGATTGCCTCGCGCGCGTTCCGCATCGGTCGCGATGCGGATGGGCACGGTCGGCTCGCTGACCACGCAGCGCTCGACGCACAGCCCGCAGCCGACGCACGCGTCCTCGTCGATGACGGGGGCGAACAGCGTGTGGATGGCGTCGCCTTCGCGCATGCGGTAGTCGATGACGATGGCCTGGTCGATAAGGGGGCAGGCGCGGTAGCACACCTCGCAGCGCATGCCTTGAAACGCGATGCAGCCTTCCTCGTCGATGACGGCTACGCCCATGCGCACGTCGGAGCGCGCGGATACGTCGCGCAGCGCGCCGGTGGGGCAGGCGTCGACGCAGGGGAAGTCTTCGCAAAGGCGGCACGCCTGGTCGCGCGCGTCGATGCGCGGCGTGCCGACGGCCATGCCGGCTTCGTTGCCTGCGGGCTTGAGCGCTTGGTACGGGCACGCTTCGATGCACTTGCCGCATTTGATGCAGCGCGCCATGAAATCGGATTCGCCCTGCGCTCCCGGAGGGCGCAGCAAGCTGGACTCGCCGCGAGAGGCGTAGGCAACTGCCTGGAAGGCCACGATGGCGGCCGATGCGCCCGCTATGACGCTCGATAGTTTCATGAAATCCCCTCCTCGTACCCTGTATCATGCGCTTGAACGGGCGCGGTGCCTATCGGGGTATGTCCGAGTGCAAGGAGGGGATAAACCCGCCTTGTTGCGAGGGTTTTCTTCTATTCTTTTGCGAGGATATTAGGGAAGGGCGAAACGGGAAAACGAAGCCCGGCATCGAAAAAGACGGGGTCGATGACCCCGTCTTCCTGTGGTTTGCCTGCTACAGCGTGAGGCGTACGCCGACGTACACGGCGGTGTCGGGCAGGCCGGAGATGTCGTAGACGCTGGAAAGCGCGATGGCGGACACCTTCCAGGTGTAGACGGTGCCCCCTACGTCGACGGTGCCGGTTTGGAAGGTGTTGCCCACCTCGTCGACGCCCGCGCCGCCCTCGGGGGTGGTGGCCGGGTCGAATCCTTCGGAGGCGATGGCCGCCTGCACGGCCGCTTCCACGGTTCCCGACGTGAAGTCCGCGTACGTGACGCGCATGGAAACGCCTTCGCTGCGGTCGACCTCGAGGGTCCACGACCCGTTCAGCAGCAGCGCGGCTTCGGCGGCGCTCAGGTTCGCTACGCCCTTGCTGTACAGGACGCCCGCGTCAAGCTCGCTCACGTCGGAGGGCAGCTTGATGATGTCCATGTTGCCGGCGGCGGCTTCCTCTTCGCTCGTGGTGTCGTAGATGGTTGCGCCGGCGTCCACGAATCCCTGCTTGATGCTGGCGTTGTCGCCGTTTTGGATGACGGAGGGCAAAACCGGCAGGTCGTACGTAACTTCGCGAGCCAGGTTCTGTTCGACGCTCGCCTGGGCGCGGGCTGCTTTGCCCTGCACCTCGTCAAGCACGTTGAACAGCATGAATCCGCCGATGACGGCAGCTGCCGCCACGAACAGGCCCATGATGGCCATTTGGGAGCGCGGCATGTCGAGCGGGCGTTGAAGGCCGCTGGCGTCCAGGTAGCGGACGGGGCCGTCGCTTTCGACGTAGTCGTTGCGCTTGTTGAAGAAATTGAACTGCATGGCATCTCCTGCAGGAGGTCTCGGGTTCGTCCGGGATGATTTTGTGCATTGCGTAGTATAGCATTGCCGACGTGGGAACCTCGTGTTAGGATACGATCCGCCCGTGGGGGAGTAGTTGGCATGCGGCTTTAGCGCGCATGCGACACGTTCAACATCATGGCCGAAAGGTCTGGCGTGTCTTAATTAACGAGACTCATGGCGCGGTTCGCATGCATCTGCAGCCGCGCCATGAGTCTTTTTTTGTGAGCTGCGCCTTCCCCGGGAAAAGACGAGCAACCGAAGAAGCAGCAGAAGGAGCAATCAACCCGTGGATCTTTCAATCTTCGCATCACCCGAGGCTTGGATCAGCTTGGTCAGCCTCATTTTCCTGGAGATCGTGCTGGGCGTGGACAACCTGGTGTTCATCTCCATTACGACGAACCGCCTGCCCGAGGACAAGCAGCACATCGGTCGCAAGCTCGGCCTTGCCGGCGCGCTCGTCATGCGCATCGTGTTTCTGTGCTTCGCCTCGTTCCTCGTGCACATGACCGAGCCTTTGTTCACGGTCGACCTGGGCCCCTACACCCACGGATTCTCCGTGCGCGACCTGGTTCTGCTGATCGGCGGCGGGTACTTGATCTACAAGGGCATCGCCGAGCTGCGCGATACGCTCAAGCTCACCGAGGTCAAGGCCGAGCATTGCGAAGAGCACAAGGCGCTGCACCGCATCGCGCTGCCGCAGGCCGTGGGCACCATCATGGTCATGGACCTGGTGTTCTCCATCGACTCGGTCATCACGGCGGTGGGCATGGCCGACCACCTTATCATCATGATCATCGCGGTCATGTCGGCCGTGTTCTTGATGATGATCTTCATCGACCCCATCTCCAACTTCATCAACGGTCATCCCGAGATGAAGATGCTCGCGCTTACGTTCATCGTGGCTATCGGCGGGTTGCTCGTCATCGACAGCGCCGGCTTCCATACGGGCATCGAGCTTCTGCACATGCCGCTTGAGAAGCTGATCGTGTACTTCGCCATGGTGTTCTGCATCGTGCTCGAGCTTATCCAGATGCGCTACAACGCGAACTTCCTTGCGTGGCGCAAGGAGCGCTGGAAGAACGAGACGGCAGCTCAGATCGAAAACGTGCGCACCGAGATGCTTGAAGAGCTCAAGCGCGAGGCGGCTGCCGACGTGGCCTCCGGCAAGCCGGCCGACGCGGCGCGCGATGCCGTTGCCGATCGCGTCCGTCCGGTGATCATCGGCAACAACGTGTACGTGATGATGCCGATGGTGGGCGAGGACGCCGCATCGTTCAAAGAGCTGATGGCCGGTTCTGCCGCGGCCGGGGAATCGTTCAGCGCGCCGCTTGAGATCGGGGCGCACGTGGAGGACGTTTCCGGCGACGATCCCACCTACGAGGTGCCGAAGGACAAGTAGGGCTGTCCCTTCCCGATGGCTCGCTGGCGAACGGCCGTGCAGCTGCAACAAGCTGCACGGCCGTTTTGCGCGCGCCGTCGCGCTGGCGTGCGCGATGCCGGGTGGATGTTGCTGTGCTGGCGGATGCGCCGCCGGGTGGATGTTGCTGCGCTGGAGTGCGCGATGCCGGGTGCACGTTGCCGTGCTGGCGGATGCGCCGCCGGGTGCGGTTGCTGCGTTGGAGTGCGCGATGCCGGGTGGATGTTGCCGTGCGTGGCAAAACGGACGAGTTTTGCTGGTCCTCAAACGAGAATAAAAGCAACCGTCGACTCTGTGACCTGGGACGATAAAAAATCTCGGCGCACAACCTTCGGGCGAAAGCGCAAAAACCCCCGCAAAACTCGTCCGTTTTGACACGCGGGCGAGGTTTGCGGGGGTGCAGGGTTCGTGAGGTTCACGGGGGTTGCGGGGTTCGCAACGGGGCGCAAGGTTCGCAAGGGTCGTGAGGTTGCGGAGTTCGCGAGGAAACGTCCCCGATGCTGGCGCGGAAGCGCGTCGAAGCCGATAAGCGCACGGCGCGAAGCGGCTATTCCGCGAACTGGTTGTAGCCTTCTTCCGACACGATGAGGCGTGCCGCATGCGGCATCATGCGCGCGCTGAAGGGGGTGGTGAGGCGGGTGGCTTCGCCGTCGTACTGCACTTCCATGGGCGGATCGGCCTCCACGCGCACCGTGCGGGCGCGGTGGATTTCCAGGGCGCCCGTGCGATCGGGGAAGTCGCCCCCTCGATCTAGGATTCCCGCGAGCAGAGCCGGTATCAGCTCGAAGGCGTTTTGCGCTTTGAGCACCACCACGTCGAACACGCCGTCGCGCGGCTTGTTCTCGTGCGTGACGGCGATGTCGAATTGGATGCGGGAGAAGTTCACCAAAAGGATGCCCACGCCCTCGCTCTGCACGGTTTCGCCGTCCAGCTCGATGGTGAAACGCGACGTTTGCGGCAGCGGGTTCGCGATGGCCGCCGAAAGATAAGCCATAGGTCCGAACAGGCGCTTTGCAGGTTCGGCGCCGTGCATGATGGCGGCGTCGTAGCCTGCTCCGGCCATGATGCCGAAGCCGAACCGCTTGTCGGCCACCTCGATTTCGCCCATGTCGAAGTCGAGGGTGCGCATTTCCCGGATCATCTTCGCCAAGGCGTGCGGCTCAAGAGGCGAGGAGAGGTTCAGCGCAAGCAGGTTCGCGGTTCCCGCGGGAAACGGCAAAACGGGCACGCCCGTGTTCGCCAGCAGATAGTTGACCGTCGCCACCGTGCCGTCGCCGCCGCTTGCAACCACGGCATCGTAGGATGCGGCGTCGTCGAGCAGCGCGCTCACGGGGGTCGTTCCGTCGGTTGAGCGGACGCATACCTCGTCGCCGTCTTGGACGGCGGAGCGGATGAAGTCGTATACGGAGCCGTCTCCGAACCCGGACGAGAGATTGTTGATGACGAGCAGTTTCACAGATTCCCTTTCAGTTGCTATGATGGCATGGTACAACATAGAGCGTGAAACACAAGGTAAGGAACCCCCGGTGTACATAGCAAACCAAGAAAACCTCGTGGCGTTCGTCGAGCGCGCCATGCGTTCGAGCGTCCTGGCGATCGATACGGAGTTTCTTCGTGAAAAAACCTACTACGCCAAGCTGTGCCTTATTCAGCTGGCCACTGACGACGAAGCTGTTATCGTGGATCCGTTCTCCGTCGGCGATCTGGGCGCACTGAAGCCGGTGCTGGAAAACGAAAGCGTCGTAAAGCTGTTCCATGCGGGTTCTCAGGATCTGGAGATTCTTTTGCGCGAAGTGGGCGTGCTGCCGCGGCCGATTTTCGACACGCAGGTGGCGGCGGCCCTTCTGGGCCACACGCAGCAGATCGGCTACGCCGCGCTGGTGGGGACGGAATGCGGCGTCACGCTCAAGAAGATCGACTCGTTCACCGATTGGTCGCGTCGGCCCTTGTCCGAATCCCAGTTGGAATACGCGGCCGACGACGTGCTGTACTTGCCGCGCATGTACGCGCGCATGCGCGCGCAGCTCGAGCGAAAGGGCAGGCTTTCGTGGCTCGATCGCGACTTCAAGGAGATGAGCGACCCGGCCAAGTACGCGACTGACGAGCGCAGCCGCTATCGCCGCCTCAAGCGGGTCTCGCAGCTGTCGCGGCGCCAGCTTTCGGCGGCGCGCGAAGTGGCGGCCTGGCGCGAGCTGGAGGCCCAGCGCCGCGACGTGCCGCGCAAATGGGTGATCACCGACGAGCAGATCGTCGAAGCGTGCAAGCGCGAGGCGCGTTCCATCGACGAATTGTTCATGGTACGCGGCATGTCCGACAAGCTGTCGACGCGCGAGGCGCGCGCGGTGGTTTCGCTCATGGGATCCGCGCTGGACGCACCGCCTGATTCCTGGCCCGACGTCGATCGTTGCAGCAAGAACGAGCCGAACGTCGACGCGCAGGTTGATATGATGACGGCTGTCGTGCGCTTGCGTGCGAAGGAAAGCGGCGTGGCGTTTCCCACCTTGGCGAGCCACGACGACCTTGCGCGGGTCGCGCGCGGCTATCGCGACAACATCGACCTTTTGCGCGGATGGCGTCGCTCGCTCGTGGGCGAGGAGCTTTTGGAGCTTTTGGAGGGCAGGCTGTCGCTCAGGCTCGACGGGGGCGATCTCAAGGTGGACCGCATCGCGTAAGCGCCTGCTTTGCGGGGCTCGGCCCCGCATCTTGCAGTTCACGAAACGGTGACGGACGTTTGGTGATTTCACATAGCTTTTCGGCTTGTTTTCAGCGTGATTTCTGGGTCTTGTATACTGAAAGGGTAAGAGATGCAGCGGCCGGAGCGGCCGCGGAAGCTACCCCTTCGAAGGAGTGTTTCGAGTTGAGCACATCGTATATCCTCTTGATCGTCGTTACGCTTGCCATCGGCGGCTTCGCCACGTGGTACGTCAATTCGCAGCTGAAGAAGTACACGCACGTGCCCATTTCCACGGGCCTGACCGGCGCTGAAACCGCGCGCCGCATGCTGCAGTACTACGGCATCACGGGCGTCGAGGTGCATCGGGGCGGTCCCGGCCAGGACTTCTTCGACCCGCGCACGAACTCGGTGACGCTGGGCCCCGATTCGTACGACGGACGTTCCATCACCGCCACGGCTACCGCTTGCCACGAGGTGGGCCATGCGTACCAGTTCGCGCAGGGCTACGCGCCCATGAAGATCCGCGGCGCTCTGGTGCCCGTGGTGAACTTGGCTTCGAACGCGTGGATCTTCTTGCTGATGCTGGGCATTTTCATGCAGAGC
Source organism: Paraeggerthella sp. (assembly GCF_048427265.1). NCBI lineage: Bacteria > Bacillati > Actinomycetota > Coriobacteriia > Eggerthellales > Eggerthellaceae > Paraeggerthella > Paraeggerthella sp. The sequence continues at coordinate 50,734 of NZ_DBFOSR010000034.1, read as the reverse complement.
ATGGGCATGCAGACGCTCGCCATCGTCATGTACGGTGCTGTGGTGCTGTTCCAGCTGGTCACGCTGCCGGTTGAGTTCGATGCCTCCAAGCGGGCCATGGTGTACATGAACACCGCTGCGCTGCCGCAGTCCGAACAGGCGGGCTCGTTCAGCGTGCTGCGCGCATGCGCGTTCACCTACGTGGCGGCCGCCCTCACCTCCGTCCTGCAGCTTCTGTGGCTGCTGAGCCAGCGCCAGGAATAGCGTCGATCCATGGACGAACAGGAAAAATCGGCGGCGCTTTCCGTTTCCGCCGCGATGTCGCTTGCGAAAAGCGCGCTCGAAGGCGTGACGGTGCGGCTTGTGGGCGAAGTGTCCGAGCTTTCCAACAAGCCGGGCTACAAGGCGGTGTACTTCACCGTCAAGGACAAGAGCGCCGCTCTGCCCTGCATGATGTGGGTCAATCGCTACCAGGCGTCCGGCGTGCAGCTGAGCGTGGGGCAGCTGGTGGAGTTGACCGGTCGCTTCACGCTGTACGCAGCGAAGGGGCGCATGAACTTCGACGTGTTCTCCGTGGCGCTGGCGGGCGAGGGCAACCTGCGCTTGCAGGTGGCGAACCTGGCGCGCAAGCTGGAGGCCGAAGGGCTCATGCGGCCGGAGCGCAAGCAGCCTGTTCCGGCGTTTCCCCTGACGATCGGCCTGGTAACCTCACCGCGCGGCGCGGCCGTCCATGACGTGCTGCGCACGCTGCGGCGCCGCTTTCCCGTAGCGCGCGTCGTTTTGGCGGGTGTTCCGGTGGAGGGTCCGCGTGCGCCGGAGGATATCGTCGAGGGCATGCGCTGCGTGCTGCGCGCGGGCGCCGAGGTGATCCTCGTGGTGCGCGGCGGCGGGTCGTTCGAAGACCTCATGCCGTTCAACGACGAAGGCCTTGCGCGGGCGATCTCGAAATGCCCCGTGCCCGTGGTGACCGGCATCGGGCACGAGCCCGACACGTCCATTGCGGACATGGTCGCCGACGTGCGCGCCTCTACGCCCACGGCTGCCGCGGAAGCGGTAAGCCCGGCGCGCGAAAGCTTGGAGCACGTGCTCGAGGCTCGTTCGCGATCGCTTGCCGCGAGCGCCGGGCGCGCCGTGGAGCGAGCGACGGCCGAGGTGCGACGCATTGCGACCCGGCCCGTGCTGCGCGATGCGAACCTGCTGTTCGCGGCCGAGGCGCAAGGGCTTGACATGGCTGCGGAGCGCTTGTTCCGCGCCATCCCCGCGAACCTCGAGCGCGATCAAGAGCGATTGGAGCGTCAGCGCGAACGCCTTGCGCGCGTCCTTCCGCAGAACGTGGCGCGCGATCGCGAACGCCTTGCGCGCGAACGCGATCGGCTTGCCCTTGCGGGCAATGCGGTTATTGCGCGGTTCGAGCAGCAGGCCGGTCTTGCCGCTGCCCGCTTGAACGACCTTTCGCCGCTTGCCGTGCTGGGTCGCGGCTACGCCATCGCGCGCACCGCCGAGGGCGGCGTGGTGAAAAGCGTGGAAGCTGCGCCTGTCGGCTCGCTGGTGGACGTGTCGGTGTCCGACGGCGTGCTTGCTTGCCGCGTGGAGAACACGCATCGAATCGATACCGAAGTCGTAGTTTGGGAGGACGTGTCATGATGGAGAATACCGAACCGAAGCCCATCGAGGAGCTGTCGTTTCGCGAGGCCATGGCGGAGTTGGACGGCATCGTAGGCGTTTTGGAGAGCAATTCGCTCGAGCTGGAGGACAGCCTGCGAAGCTACGAGCGCGGCGTGTCGCTTCTGCGCGCTTTGCAGGGCCGTTTGACCGAGGCGCAGCAAAAGGTGGACGTGCTCATGGGCGAGCTCGTGGCCGACACCGACGACGGCGCGCGCGACACCAGCCTGTCCTGATGCGTTCCTACGCTCGGGGTGGGGTCCGCAAGACCGTCGCTTTGTTCCAAGGATCTTGCGAGGCTCCATCCCGAACGCTTGGCGAAGCCGATAGGTTTCGGGGCGCGCCGTCGTCGGCGACGTTCCCAAGATACGCTCGAACCGGAAAGAGGGATCAGCATGATCAAAGAGGATTGCCTGTTCTGCAAGATCGTGGCGGGGGAGATCCCGTCGACCAAGGTGTACGAGGACGATCGCGTGCTGGCGTTCGAGGACGTCAATCCGCAGATGCCCGTGCACACGCTCATCGTGCCGAAGAACCACTACGACAACATCGGCGACAACATTCCCGAGGATGAGATGGGGTACCTGTTCAACACGGTCAAGAAAGTAGCCGAGCTCAAGGGCATCGCCGAGAGCGGCTACCGCGTGATCGTGAACACGAACGACGACGCGCAGCAGTCCGTGCACCATGTTCACGTTCACGTTTTGGGCGGCGCGCCCATGAACTCGGGCGATCCTTCGCAAAAGTAGCATCTTCGCCTGCAAGGGCGCAGGGCCGACAAGACGGAGCCGGTAAGGTGGGGGGATGCCCTTCTGCCTTGCCGGCTCTTGCTGTATCCGGCATAAAGGCCCGGCTTTGTTTTCGGTGAACGGCGCGCCGCTTGCCGATAGGACGCCTCCTTTGAATACGGCCTTTTGCGCATGCGCCTAAAATATATCCCTTGGGAATAGTAAATAAGGAGGCAGATCGTTGAACGTCCTAGTTATCAATGCGGGATCATCTTCCTTGAAGTACCAGCTGGTCAACGTTGAGCAGCATGAGCTTTTGGCGAAGGGCATCTGCGAGCGCGTGGGTTCCGCCGAGGCTTTTCACAAGCATGGTCTTGACGAGAACGAGCAGGTCATCGATGCGAAAATGGCCGATCATGACGATGCGATGGCGTTGGTGCTCGAATCTTTGACCGAGGGACCTACCAAGGCCATCGATTCCCTTTCGGAAATCGACGCCGTTGGGCATCGCATCGTGCAGGGCGGGAAGTACTTCGACCGGTCCGTCCTCATTGACGACGAGGTGATCGCGAAGATCGACGAGTTGGCGGAGCTTGCTCCTTTGCACAACGGCGCCGCGCTCATGGGCATTCATGCGTGCATAAAGCACATGCCGAACGTGCCCATGGTGGCTGTGTTCGACACGTCGTTCTTCCAGACGCTGCCGCCGAAGGCGTTCATGTACCCCTTGCCTTACGAGCTGTACGAGAAGTACGCCATTCGCAAGTACGGTGCGCACGGCACTTCCCATCGTTACATCTCCGAGCGCGCGGCAGTGGTGCTCGACGAGCCGATCGAGGACCTCAAGCTGATCACGTGCCACCTGGGCAACGGCTGCTCCATCAGCGCCATCGACCACGGCGTGGCCGTGGACACGTCCATGGGGCTCACGCCGCTCGACGGCCTCATGATGGGCACGCGTTGCGGAGCGATCGACCCTGCCATCGTGCCGTTCGTCATGGAGCATGAGAACCTGACCGGCGCCGAGATGAACGACTTGATGAACAAGAAGTCGGGTCTTCTGGGCATCTCCGGCATCTCGAACGACCTGCGCAGTGTGCGCGACGCCTCCGAGCAGGGCGACGAGCGCGCGCAGTTGGCTTACGACATGTACTCGAACTCGGTGAAAAAGTACATTGGCCAGTACATCGCCGTCATGGGCGGCGTGGATGCCATCGTGTTGACGGCGGGCGTGGGCGAGAACTGCGAGAAGATGCGCCGCATGATCTTCTCGGGCTTGCAGCCCCTTGGCATCGTCCTGGACGAGGAGCGCAACCGCCAGCGCGGCTTCGAGCGCGAGATTTCGACGGACAGCTCGCTGGTGAAGATCATCATCATTCCCACGAACGAGGAGTACATGATCGCTCGCGACACCTTCGACATCGTGCACGAGAAGGCGAACGAGCCGCTGATCTAGCGCGTTCGGTGCAATCGACGGTAAAAAAGGCGACCTACGGGTCGCCTTTTTTGTCGGGTGCTTGCAGGTGCTGCTCCGGTAGGTTATTCGGCGGCTTTCTTCGCCTGGGCCTGCACGCAGGTGATGGCGATGACGCCCACGATGTCGTCGGCGGTGCATCCGCGCGACAGGTCGTTCACCGGGGCTGCGATGCCCTGCGTCACCGGGCCGTACGCCTCGGCGCGCGCCAGGCGCTGCACCAGCTTGTAGCCGATGTTGCCGGCGTCCAGGTCGGGGAAGATCAGCACGTTGGCACGGCCTGCAACGGGGGAGTCCGGAGCCTTCGATGCGCCCACGGAGGGAACGATGGCAGCATCAAGCTGAAGCTCGCCGTCAAGCGCCAATTCCGGTGCCAGCTCCTTGGCGATGGCCGTAGCTTCGACCACCTTGGCGGCGTCGTCGTTCTTCGCCGAGCCGTACGACGAATGCGAGAGCATCGCCACGGTGGGCTCGGTGCCGATGAGCGTTTTCCACGACTTCGCGGAGTTCACCGCGATATGCGCCAGCTTCTCGGCGTCGGGCTGCACTTCCAGGCCGCAGTCGCTGAACAGGAAGGTTCCTTCCTGGCCCAAATCGCAGTTGGGAACCACCATGATGAAGAACGAGCTGACCAGCTTCACGCCCGGTGCGGTCTTGAGAATCTGCAGGCTGGGGCGCAGCACGTCGCCCGTGGAGTGGCAAGCGCCGGCCACCATGCCGTCGGCAAGGCCGGCCTTCACCATCATGACGCCGAAGTACAGCACGTCGTTCAGCTTCTCGTCGGCGGCTTCGGGGGTCATGCCCTTCGCTTTGCGCAGCTCGTAGAATTGGCTTGCAAGCTCGGCGCGCAGCTCGGACGTGCGCGGGTCCACGATCCGCGCACCGTCGAGTCGGTATGCGGAGGCTTCGATGGCGGCCGCGTCGCCAAGGATGACGAGGTCGGCCACGCCGTCGGCCAGGATGCGCTCCGCAGCCGCCAGCGTACGCTCGTCGTCGCCTTCAGGGAGCACGATGGTTTGCTTGTTCTCCGTGGCTCGGGCGAGCATGGAATCGAGAAATGAACTCATGGCACCGTCCTTACGATCAAGTATCAAATTGCCGCTTCCAGCGCTGCGGCCGCGCTCGCATTCGTTTCCGAATTTATCCACTTTATATGATAATCCACGCAGCCCCGACCCTTCCCGGTAAAATAACGTGCGGCATATTTGGCGCGGCAAAGCGCGCGTCTCAACCATAGGATTCCCTCGCAGGCGCAGATGAGCCGGCGGGAAGGACAAGGAAGGCAGCTTCATGGGTGTGCAGTACCGGAAGTTCACTGATCTGGACAGGTCTGATTTCGACGTCATCGTTGTGGGCAGCGGTTTTGCCGGCAGCGTGGTGGCGCGCGAGTTGGCGGAGCGCGCCGGCAAGCGCGTCCTCATCATCGAGAAGCGCGGCCACATAGGCGGCAATATGTACGACGAGGCGGACGAAGCGGGCATCCTGGTGCACCGTTACGGGCCGCATATCTTCCACACCAACGACAAGCGCGCCTTCGACTACGTGCGCCGCTTCACCGATTGGCGCGATTACCAGCACGAGGTTCTGGCGGACTGGTACGGCACGTACATGCCGGTGCCGTTCAACAAGAACTCGATGGAAATCGCGTTCGGTCAGGAGAAGGCTGCCAAGCTGACCGAAAAGCTGATCGAGACGTTCGGCGACGAGCGCAAGGTCACCATCAACGAGCTGCGCGCGCAGGACGATCCCGAGCTTACCGAGATCGCCGACTTCATCTACAAGAACGTCTTCCTCTACTACACGCAGAAGCAGTGGGGCCTCACGCCCGAAGAGGTCGATCCCAGCGTGACCGCGCGCGTGCCCGTGTTCGTGTCGCGCGACAACCGCTATTTCCAGGATGCGTACCAGGGCATGCCCGCAGACGGCTATACGCCGCTGTTCGAGCGCATGCTCGACCACGAGAACATCGTGGTATGCCTGAACACCGAAGCGGAAAGCGTGTTCGACCTGGAGTTCGAGAGCGGCGACGAGAACGCTCCGCTCACGGCTATCAACGTCAAGGATCAGGCGTTCGAGGGTCCCATCGTTTACACGGGTCCGCTTGACGAGCTGTTCCTCTCGCGCTTCGGGCGCTTGCCGTACCGCAGCTTGGACTTCGTGTACGAAACGCACGACAAAGAGCAGGTCCTTCCGTGCGGAACGGTGAACTTCACCGTGACCGAGGACTACACGCGCATCACCGAGTTCAAGCATCTGACGGGCCAGACGGCTCCCAAGACCACCATCATGAAGGAGTACAGTCACTCCTACGACGATCCGAAGAAGCAGATTCCGTACTACGCCATCATCAACGACCAGAACAACGCTCACTACGAGCGCTATCTTGCGCTGACCAAGCCGCTTGCGAACTTCTATCCGCTGGGTCGTTTGGCCGAGTATCGTTACTACAATATGGACGTCATCATCGGCCGCGCGCTTGCGCTGGCCGATCAGCTGGCGGGGTAACAGGCATCGATTGCGCGGCGGGGACGCTCCCGCCGCGCTCTACCAAGACGACGGGGATAGGAACCATGAAGACCATTTCATTCGCCATTCCGTGCTATAACTCGGCGGCGTATATGGACAAGTGCATAGAATCCACTCTGGAGTGCGGCGACGATATCGAGATCATCATCGTGGACGACGGCTCGACCAAGGACGAGACGCCCGCCAAGGCCGACGCCTGGGCGGCGAAGTATCCGGATATCATCCGTGCCGTGCATCAGGAGAACGGCGGCCATGGCCAGGCGGTGAACACGGGGCTTGCGAACGCGACGGGGCGCTACTTCAAGGTGGTCGATTCCGACGACTGGCTCGACGAGCACGCCATGTCGGAGATCATGGGCTACCTGCGCTTCCAGTGCGAGCTGGAAAACGCCGTTGACCTGGTAATCGGCAACTACGTGTACGAGAAGGTGCACGAGGGGTCGCGCACCGTCATGCACTACCGCAACGTGTTTCCCGAGGGGCGCGTGTTCGGTTGGGCCGACGTGGGTCACTTCCTGCCCAGCCAGTACCTGCTCATGCATTCGGTCATCTACCGCACCCAGCTTTTGAAGGATATCGGGCTGGAGCTGCCGAAGCACACGTTCTACGTGGACAATATCTTCGTGTACGTGCCGCTGCCGCATGTCAAGACCATCTACTATCGCGATCTGGACATGTATCGGTACTTTATCGGTCGCGAAGACCAGAGCGTGAACGAAAGCGTCATGATCGGGCGCATCGATCAGCAGCTGCGCGTGACGCGCACCATGATAGACGCCGTGCGCCTGCCCGACGATGTGCCCGAGAAGCGTCTTGAGCGCTACATGGAGAACTACCTGTCCATGATGATGTGCATCTGCTCCATCTTCTTGCGCATGATCGACACCGATGAGGCGGAGGACAAGCGCGAGGCCATCTGGGATTACCTGAAACGCCAGGATTCGGACGTGTACCGCCGCATCCGCCGCAGCGCGCTCAATATGGGCACGAACCTGCCTACCGGCTTGGGCCGCAAGATCGGCATCACCGGCTATCGCATGGCCCAGAAGATCTTCAAGTTCAACTAACGTGAAAGCGGGCTTCGGCCCGCTTTCTGCTTTCTGGTTCGGTTCTCGTCCCGAGATCGGCGTCTTCCCGTTCCGCGTCCGTCGGTCCCTGCTCCCGATCCTCGTGACCTATTGTCGCCCGAAACGTACGGTTTTCTCGCCGAAACCGTACGTTTCGGGCGACAATTTCCTGAGCTAGGCGCCAAAAGGCTCGAAAGGGCCGTCCTCGAAGCTGCGCACCGTGAAAACCTGCGCCGAATCCGAGCGGGAGCGTTCGAACTTCCGCTCGGCAAGAGCGGTTTCGGTGCTGCGAGGAATCCCGTACCTTTCGAGCAGCTTCACGAAAAGTGCCTGGTCCATCACGTCCTTGCACGAAAATCGGACGATAGGCATGCCGTACAGCGTAATCTGGGCTTCTCTATGACGCTCATCGGCAAGCGCCCGCAACGAAGACCGGCCGCCGAGCAACTCCGCATCCTCGTATTTCTGCATCCCATCGAACTCTCCGAGGACCCTGCCTCCATCCAGGCGAGTCCAAAGGAAATCGACGCGATAGAACCGTCCCGCATGCAAGGGCTGCGGCAGAGCGACCTGAAGCTCGGGAAGCGCGAAGCCCTGCCTGATCATCACGGCGCGCGCAATGGATTCGCCCCCGCTTTCGCTCAAAGGGTCGGCGTGGTACATCGTGCGAACGGCATCGGCAACATGCGCATGGCCGCTTCCCAAGCGCTTGAAGCGGGAAACGAACCAGCTCGATGGTTTTCCGCTCATGCGCAGCGCGCTATCGGCAACGGCAAGCGCTTGCTCGAAGCCGGAAGTGCGCATGCAGTCGAAAACGGTCCGTGAAAGCGACGTTACCCGAAGCCCGCGAACGACCACGGGCTCGTCGCCCGAAATCACATGCCATCGAACGTTCGTCGAGCTGACGTTGCGCCTCGACCGGGACGTTGCAACGTGAACCACGTCCAGGCTGCTGTACGAAACGGACAGGCCGAACGCAACGGCAGCCGATTCGTGGCAAAAAACCCAATCCGGATGCAGCTCCTGCACGGTGCGAAGCACGTAGAGCGCCTGATCGAACCTCGAAAGCCCATTCCAGCACGCCGAGCTTGCATACACGCCTCGCATCGGACGAACGACCGCGCCGCATTCGGCGCGCCTCCGCAAGATCGCCCGAACGCGATCGCAAGAGGGAACCAGGCATTTTCCTGCACGCTCGGCTTGCGAGAGCAGCCCGGCAAGTTCTGCATCATTGGCTTTCATCGCATCTCACCACCATTCGCCCTATGAGACCTTGACCTATCATTTCACAGAATCAGCGCGGGCGGATGGTGGACATTCGGTTCGCAAGACGAACATTGTCGCCCGAAACGGACGGTTTCGGCGAGAAAACCGGACGTTTCGGGCGACAATGCGGGCTGCGACCCGCGAGCGCGACCTGCGACCGCCGGCTGCGGTTGCAGGTCGCAGCCGGCGGTTCGCGACCTGCGGCGATGTCGATGCCGCAGGTCGCGTCGTTGCTGCGCGCTCGGCGTTACGCGCCCATTCCGGCGAACACGGCGGCGAATGCCACCAGCACGCCTACGATGGACTCGCCGCCCAGAACGCCGCTCGACACCACAAGACCGGTCTCCTGCTGCTCCTTCTCTTTCGCGGCGCGCTCGTCAGGGGAGAGCTTGGCGCGGCGACGCTTGCAGACGGCGTCGTAGACCACCTTGACCATGGCGCCGATGAACGCCGTAAGCGACATGTAGAAAGGCAGGTAGATGCCCAAGCCCAGCATCATGGCGGGGAAGTTCAGCAGGTAAAGCGCGAATCCCGCCGCAAGCCCAAGGGCGAACGCCGGTACGGACGGGATGCCCGACACCATGGTGGCCACGACCGAAGCCTGCGCCGACACGAACGATCCGGTGGGCCCGAACGACTCCGGCCCGTAGGCGCTCACCAGCACGGCCATGACGGCCACGGCCACGATCGCGCCCAGCACGGCGCCGATCGCCTGGCCGATCCACTGCGCTTTCGGCGAGGTTCCCAGCACGTGGCCGGCATGGAAATCGTTCATCACGTCGCCGGCCAGGCCGCACGCGACGGCAACGATGCCCGCGACGAAGAACAGCTGAACCTGCGGCACGCTCGATACGGCCGCCACGGCCAGAAGCACGATAAGCCCGAAGATCTCCATGGGATCGATGCCCGTTTGGCCGACGCTTTGCGCGCTCATGGCCGTAGCCACCCAGGCAAGCGCCACTACGATGACGGCGGGCACGGGGCCGAGCTGCAGCCCGAAGCAGATGAGCAGCGCCACGGCCGCCACGCCGCATGCGGCAATGCCCGCGCTTAGGCGGATGCGGCGCCGTGCCGCCGGGTCGTCGCTCGAAAGGTTCGAGGGCGCGGGGCTGGCGGCCACGGTGAGCGAGCCTTTCGTGTTCTTGATCATCTGCCATGCCTTAGGCAGGATGTTCTTGAAGATGACGCCCAGGCCGGCGCCCATCATCACGCCCATGCCCAAGCTGGACACGATGCCCTGCCCGGACGCGACGTCCCACAGTCCGGCTGCCGATCCGCCTACGATGATGCCGAAGTTCGCGAACAGCGCGCCGGCGAACCATACGATCACCGCGCCCGTGCCCACTAAAAATCCTACGGCCAAGAGCATGGGCGAGTTGTAGATGCCGAACGCAACGCCGAGAACGGCTACGTTGCCGAACAGCATGGCCGGAATCACGCCGAAGAAATCGCGCAGCGCGGTGTAGACGCCGGCAAGGCCCATGGAGCCGAACAGCTTGAGGCCCACCTTGCCTCCCGCGTTGCCGGCGATGAGCGTTTGCGCAGCCGCTTCTCCGATGGGGTATTCCAGCTCGGCGTCTTCGATGAAGTGCCGCCGCAGCATAACGGTGCAGATGAGGCCCAGGATCACGCCGGACAGCGCAACCAGGAGCATTTCGAACCATCCCACTTCGTCGGCATAGCCCAGCATCCAGATGCCGGGGATGGTGAACGCGAGGCCGCCCGCTACCATGGCGCCGGCCGACATAACCGTATGCGTGACGTTCGCTTCGTTGAGGCTGGCTTTTCCGCGGCCGAGGCCTTTCAGGAAAAACAGCGAGATGATGGCCGCGAACACGATGGGCCAGGGGAGCGCCCCCATTTTGAGGGCCGTGTACACCGATGCCGCGGTGATGATGGCGCAGCCTACGCAGCCTATGAGAACGCCGCGCAGCGTCAGCTGCCCTTTGACAGAGTCCATATCCTTCTCCTTTTCGTATATCCGCTTCCCCTTGCGTTTTAGGAAGTCGGGTTACTGATCGGACGCGTACAGTATAATCGGTGCGGCGCGCGACGAGTATCGTTAAATTCGCGTGATTGTGTAATTCATGAAGGAAGGCGGCTTCTATGGGCGAGGGTCGAGCCGGGCAGCGTACGCGCGCGCCTCAGTCGGTGTTGGCTGTTGACGTGGGGAATTCGGTGACCAATCTGGGCTTGTTCGAAGCGGGCGAGCTGACGGCTACCTGGACGGCTACAACGTACGAGCGCATGACGGCCGACGAGGTCCGCGTTCGCATTTCCTCGTTTCTGGCGACGCTCGACAATCCCGTTTCCGTTGACGACGGCATCGTGGCGTCGGTGGTTCCCGGTTTGACGGACGCGTGGACTGCCGCCGTGAAGAGCCTGACGGGAAGACGGCCGGTTGTGGTGGGCCCCGGTTTGAAGACGGGGGTCAAGATGCGCTACAACGATCCGGGCGAGCTGGGGGCCGACCGCGTAGCCGACCTTGCCGCCGCGAAGGCTGCGTACGAGCCGCCGTTTCTGGTGGTCGATTTGGGCACGACGACCAACTTCGAGGTGGTCGACGCCGAGGGCGTGTTCGTGGGCGGCATCATCGCTCCGGGTCTGAAGCTTTCTGCACGGGCGGTATCGGATGCGGCTGCTCAGCTGGCGGTCGTGGATCTTCGCACGCCGGCGTCGGTGATCGGGAAGAACACGCGCGAAGCCATGCAGTCGGGCGTCGTGATAGGAGAGGTGGCTCGCATCGACGGATTGGTGGACGCCGTGTGGCGCGAGCTGGGGTACCAGACGACCGTTGTTGCCACGGGCGAGGACGCGCAGACGATGGCGGCGCTTTCGCAGCGCGTGACCTGCGCCGACGAGCACTTGACCTTGCGCGGTTTGGGGATATTGCACGGCCTGAATCGGCGTTGCTAGGGTACAATAAGCGGATTGTTCCAATTGGAAAGGGGTTCGTGCATGGAAAAGGGGAACGTGAAGGCGCTTCTGCCCATCGGGGTGTTCCTCGTGCTGTATCTGGGCCTAGGCGTGCTGTTCGAGTACGTTTTGGGCATATCCATGGGGTTCTACAACATTCCCATCGTGGTGATCTTCCTGATCGCGCTGATGGTGGCTTGCTTCCAAAACCGCAAGCTTCCCTTCGACGACAAGCTTGTCATCATGGGCCGCGGCATCGGGGACAAGACGATCGTCACCATGATCCTCATCTTCATGGCTGCCGGCATATTCGTGGGCACCGTTGGACGCGATAGCGCGGAAAGCGTCGCCTACCTGCTGCTTTCCGTTATTCCCGCTGAGTATTCGGTGGTTGTTCTGTTCGTGGTCAGCTGCTTCGTGTCGCTGTCCATGGGAACGTCGGTGGGTACCATCACGCTTATCACGCCCATCGCCGTGGCCGTGTCCGCTGCCTCGGGGTTCGACATGCCGCTGTGCGTGGCCAGCGTCATGGGCGGCGCGATGTTCGGCGACAACCTCTCGTTCATTTCCGATACTACCATCGCGGCGTGCCAGGGCCAGGGCTGCCAGATGAAGGACAAGTTTCGCGAGAACTTCAAGATCGCCCTGCCGGCTGCCATTGCAACGCTGGTCATCATCTTGGTGCTGTCGCTGGGCGCCGACATCAGCGGGACCGTGCATCATGAGTACGATCTGATCCAGCTTGTCCCGTACCTGATCGTGCTGATCGGCGGCATCGTGGGCATCAACGTGTTCATCGTGCTGCTGCTGGGCATTGTGTCCGGCTCCCTCATCATGATGGCAACCGGGGCGACCGCTCCCACCGACCTGCTGGCCAACATGGGCTCGGGCGCCGCCGGCATGTTCGAGACCACCATGGTGGCCGTGCTGGTAAGCGCGATTTGCGCCCTCATTCGCGAGTACGGCGGCTTCACCGCTTTGCTGAACGGCATCAAGAGCCTGTTCAAGAGCAAGAAGGGCGGTCAGCTGGGCATGGGCTTGCTGGTAGGCGCTATGGACATCGCCACGGCGAACAACACGGTCGCCATCGTTATGGCGAACCCCATCGCGGCCGACATGGCGAAGACGTACGACATCACGCCGCGCAAGACCGCGTCCATTTTGGACACGTTCTCCTGCGTGTTCCAGGGGGTCATCCCGTACGGCGCGCAGATGCTCGTGGCCGTTTCGGCTACGGCTGAGCTGGGATATGCGCTGTCGGCGTTCCAGATCATTCCGTTTCTGTTCTACCCGTTCCTGCTGTTGATCAGCTCGCTTGTGTTCATCTTTTTCGTGCCTGAGAAAAAGGTCGACAACGCGTAAAGATTCACCTTCGTGAAACGTGCCTGACGCCGCGCCCTCTTCGGAGGGCGCGGCTTTTTTGCGTTTCAGACTCGTGGCCGCGCGCCCTGCCGGGCTGGTTCTGACGAGCTTGGAGCCTGCGCAATAACGTGCGCCGCCGCCTTCTCTCGCTCCGCCTTCTCCGACCGGCTGGCAACGTCGCCCGGTGCACGGTCCTTCGCGTTGAGGAAATTAGCCAAGGTTTACAATATGGCGGTTGTCTCGTATCCTATCTATGTTAGTTTTGGATAACAAAGGGTCGTCCGGCTTCGGACGACGTGGTCGGTACGACGCGAAGGATGCTCGTCTATGAAGAAACGCAGGATCGGACAACGGTTATGGGCTTTCGGGGGGCTTGCAAGCTTTGGCTTGGGCGCGCTTGGAGCCGTGGTCCCGATTCTGCCGACGACGCCGTTTTTGCTTCTGGCGGCGTTTTGCTTCGCTCGCAGCTCCGAGCGGGTGAATGCGTGGTTCCGCTCGACCAGGCTTTACCGCTCGGTTGTCGAAGGGTACGCCACCAAGCGCACGATGACCGTCAAGGCGAAGCTCCTGCTGCTCGGCCCGCTTACCGTCGTGCTGGGGGTTTCGTTCGCGCTCATGGCCAACGTGCCGGTCGGCCGCATCGTGGTGGCTGCGGTGTGGATCGCGCACATCGTGTATTTCGGGTTTGTGGTCAAGACCGACCGGCCGTCCCCTGCGGCGCCGTCGAACGTCGATGTGCCGTCGCGACCCGTCGAGTCGACTGAAAGGTAGATGTTCGTGTTCAGCATGCGTCTTTTGCGTATGGTGCCCGCCGCGCGCGGGCCCATTGTTGTCAACGTCGCGCTGCAGTGGGCGGCTCTCGCCGCGAACGTGGCGCTTATGGTGTTTATCGGCTTGTTCGTGCAAGCGTGGTTCGAGGGTGTGAAGGATCTGGGCTCTTGGCTGATCGGCCTGGGATGCGCGGGAGCCGCCGCCATCGCGGTGCGGATGGCGTGTTTGGCCGGCGCGCAGCGTTGCGGGCTTGCCGCTGCGCAGGCCGCCAAGCGCGAGGTGCGCCAGCAGGTGTACGAGAAGCTGGTGCGCATGGGGCCTGCGTACTCCGAGCGCGTGTCCACTGCCGAAGCGGTCCAGGTGAGCGTGGAGGGCTGCGAGCAGCTTGAAAGCTATTTCGGGCAGTACGTTCCCCAGCTGGTCTACGCCGTGCTGGCGCCGCTCACGCTGTTCGCCTGCCTGGCGCCGTTGAGCCTTCCCGCTGCATCGGCCTTGCTTGCGTGCGTGCCGCTGATCCCGCTTTCCATCGTCGCGGTGCAGAAGATCGCCAAGCGCGCCATGCGTCAGTACTGGGGCGCGTACACCGATTTGGGCGAATCGTTCTTGGAGAACTTGCAGGGGCTGACCACGCTCAAGATATACCGGGCCGATGAGGAGCGTCATCGCTTGATGAATGACGAAGCCGAGACGTTTCGCCGCGCTACCATGCGCCTTCTGCGCATGCAGCTCAATTCGGTTACGGTGATGGACGTGTTCGCGTACGGCGGCGCGGCGGTGGGCATCGTGGTTGCGCTCGTGCAGTTCGCGAACGGGGAGATTCCCCTGTTCGCGGCGTTTGCGGTGATCTTCCTGTCGGCCGAGTTCTTCATTCCGCTGCGCACCTTGGGGTCGTTCTTCCATACGGCGATGAACGGCATGGCCGCCGCGGACAAGATGTTCTCGATTCTGGACGCGCCGGAGACGGCGCGAGGGTCGCGGGTCGTCGAATCGGAGCAGGCCGGCGTGACGTGCCGTGGCGTGGGGTATTCGTACGACGGCGAGCGAACGGTTCTCTCGGACGTGGATTTCGACGCTCCGGCGGGGTCGTTCACGGGCATCGTGGGCGAAAGCGGATCGGGCAAGTCGACGCTCGCGGGCGTTCTGTGCGGACGCAACGCGGGATTCACCGGGGAGGTCGAACTGGCCGGGGTGCCGCTTGGCTGCGTATCGCAAGCATCGGCGGCGCGCACCGTGACCGTGGTTTCGTATGCAAGCTACCTGTTCAAAGGATCCGTGCGATCGAACCTGCTCATGGCCGACCCGCAGGCAAGCGATGCCGAAATGTGGGCGGTGCTCGAGCGCTGTCGAGCGGACGGGTTCGTGCGTGTGGCGGGCGGGCTCGATGCTCCTGTAGCCGAGCAGGGATCGAACCTCTCCGGCGGACAGCGGCAGCGCTTGGCTTTGGCGCGCGCCCTTCTGCACGATACGCCCGTGTACGTGTTCGACGAGGCGACGTCGAACGTCGATGCCGAAAGCGAGCGCGCCATCGTGCGCGTGGTGCATGCCCTTGCGCGCGAAAAAACCGTCATCATGATCACGCACCGGCTGTCCGCCGTGGCGTCGGCCGACCGCATCTACGTCCTCGACGATGGCCGCGTGGCCGAATCGGGCGCATGCGACGAACTGCTGGCGCGTGACGGCGCGTTCGCACGTTTGTGGCGCCAGCAGGTTTCATTGGAGCGGTTCGCCAGCGCGAGCGAAGGCGAAGCTTCGCGTGCGAACGGGGATGACGGTGCGGGCGATGCCGAAGGCGGGGAAGCAACGCCCTCGAGTGCGGAAGATGCGCCGCCATCGGCCGCTTCTTCGTTCGCAACTGCGCCGCGCCGCTCTCACCTGGCCGTGATGATGCGGCTTGTGGGCCTGGTGAAACCGCTGCTTCCGTGGATGGTGCTAGCGGCGGTGCTGGGCGTGCTGGGCTTCGGCGCTGCCATTTTCCTTACGGTTCTGGCTGCGTTCGCGCTGGCCGATGCGGCGGGGCTGCCGCAGGGCGTGGGGCTTGGGACGGCGTTGGTCCTGGTGGCGGTGTGCGGTGTTGCGCGCGGCCCTTTGCGCTACGGCGAGCAGTTGTGCAACCATTATCTTGCTTTCAAGCTGCTTGCGCTCGTGCGCGACAAGGTGTTCGCTGCGCTGCGACGTCTGGCGCCGGCGAAGCTCGAGGGCCGCGACAAAGGCGATCTTGTGTCGCTTGTCACGTCGGACATCGAGCTCCTGGAGGTTTTCTACGCGCATACGCTGTCGCCTGCGCTGATCGCGCTGCTGGTGTCCTTGGGCATGGCGGCGTTCATCGGCTGGTTCTCGCCGTTGCTGGGCGTTTTGGCTTTGGCTTCGTATGCGCTGGTGGGCGTCGTGGCTCCGTTCGTGTCGTCGCTGGCTGCCGGAGAAAGCGGTCAGGCGGTGCGCGAGGGGCTGGGGTCGATGAACGCGTTCGTGCTGGACAGCCTGCGCGGACTGCGTGAAACGCTCCAGTTCGGGCGGGCGGGCGATCGCGTGCGCGAGTTGGCTGAGCGCACGAAGCTGTTGGAGTGCGACGAGGTTCGTCTCAAGGGGCGCGCTTCGGTCGCTTTGGCGGGCGTGAACGCGCTTGTGCTGGCGCTCGACGTTGTCATGGTGCTGGCTGCGGGTACGCTGGTGGCGAAGGGCCAGCTCTCTCCAGGTGCCGCCATCGTCGCCTCGTCGGCGCTCATGTCGTCGTTCGGGCCGGTGATCGCGGTGGCGAACCTGGGCTCGACGCTGCAGCAGACGCTGGCCAGCGGCGCGCGGGTTCTCGATCTTCTGGACGAGCGTCCTCAGACCGATGACGTGCTCGACGGTGCGGACGTGTCGGAGTTCTTGGGCGCAAGCGCGCGTGGCGTGGACTTTTCCTACGGAGACGTCGCGGTGCTCGACAACGTGGACGTGCGCATCGAGCCGGGATCGATCGTGCACTTGGCCGGCAGGAGCGGATCGGGCAAGTCGACCCTGTGCAAGCTGTTCATGCGCTTCTGGGATGCAACTCGCGGCGTAGTGGAGGTGTCTGGCACCGACGTGCGCCGCGTGAACACGGAAAGCCTGCGCGCGCTGCAGGGTTACATGACCCAGGAAACCCACCTGTTCGCAGGCTCCGTGCGGGACAACATCATGCTTGCGAAGCCGGATGCGACGGAAGACGAACTGCAAGCGGCATGCGACAAGGCGTCGTTGACCAGCCTGGTTGAGCGGCTTCCCCGGGGTTTGGACACACCGGTAGGCGAATTGGGCGATACGCTGTCAGGAGGCGAGCGCCAGCGCATCGGTCTGGCGCGCGTGTTTTTGCACGATGCGCCGTTCGTGCTGTTGGACGAGCCGACGTCGAACCTCGACAGCTTGAACGAAGCGGCCGTGCTCAAGGCGCTGCTTGACGGCCGCGAGGGAAAGACCATCGTGCTGGTGAGCCACCGTGCGTCGACGGCGTCGGTGGCCGACGCGACGTACACGGTGGATCGAGGTCGGGTGTCGTAGCGCGGGGCGGGGCTCGGGGTGAAGCGGGATGCGGGCGCTGCCGGGGTTGCGCCCCGCGCCGCCTCTCGCTTCGCCTCGCGTCTTGCCGGTTTACCAGCGTTGCTCGCGGATCGTTTCCCCTTCGAGGCTCTTGAGCGTGAACGTCCCCTGGTTGTATACGGCGTAGCTGGCGCTTCCGTCTTTGGGGATCGAGGCGCTGCCGGGATTGACGAACAGCACGCCGTTGCGCTCCTCAAGGGTTTTGACGTGCGTGTGGCCCGATAGGAACGCCGACCCCTTCGGCAGCGCCGGAGCGTCATCGGGGGATTTTCCGGGCAGGTGGCCGTGCGTGCAATACAGCAGGCGTCCATCTGCTTCGACCAGCGCGTAATCGGCCATGCAGGGAAAATCAAGCACCATCTGGTCGACTTCCGCATCGCAGTTCCCGCGCACGGCCACGATGAAATCCGCCATCTGGTTCAGTACGGCAAGCGCCTCTTTGGGCGCGTAGCCTTGCGGCAGGTCGTTGCGGGGCCCGTGGTAGAGAAGGTCTCCCAGCAAGACGATGCGGTCCGGCGCCTCTTCTTCAATGCGCCTGGCAAGCGTTCGCACGGCGGCGGCCGAGCCGTGCAGATCGGATGCGATGACAAGTTTCATGGGCGTCCTTTCGGTTCAGCTCAAATCGGCGCAGTAGCCGCGTCCGAAGACTTGCTTGTTGCTTTTGGGGAACAGGTGCGCATGCAAAGCCGTGAAATAGCTGTCGGTCATCGAGGCCATGTAGTCTACGACAATTTGATTGGGCTCCGTGGCCAGGTATTCCTCGGCCGACACCGTGCGGGATTTCGCTACGAGGTTCGATACGTGATGCTTGAACACAGGCGACGATTCGTCGCCCGCCTTAAGGTCGCTCAGCAGGCGCTCGTACAGCTCCGCGAACATTTCCTCCACCACGTTTCCCGCTCCGAGCACCATGCCCTCGCGTTCGTAGATGATCTCGTAATTCTGGCGCTTTGCGCGTTTGAGGTCGGCGAACACGTTTTCGCTCATGGCGATGCGGTCGGATCCGTAGCTGTTGTTCACGATGTCTACGGTCAGGTTGTTGATGATGCGGGCGTTGTCGCGGCCGATGACCGTGCTGTCGAATACGTCGAGGGAATCGATCACGCCCATGTCGATGGCATCCGCGCGATCCTTTCCCACGTAGGCGATCATGTCGCTCACGCGTACGACGCATCCTTCCAGCGTGGACGGTCGCAGCGTCTTGATGGTGGACTCGTCGGCGTTGCAGGCTTCCACCAGTTCGTCTAACTGGGAAAACGTAGCAGTATGGCCCATGCGCAGCACCTGCTGAGCGAATTCCCCATTGTGGCAGAGCACGCCGTCGAGCGTCTGCAGGCTGACGTTTCGCCGGTACAGTTGGTCGAGCACGCGCACGGAATGGACGTTGTGGTTGAAGTAGCGACCGGTTTGCGCGTGGTAGCACTTGTTGAGGAAATGCTCGCCTGCATGGCCGAACGGCGTGTGCCCAACGTCGTGGCCGAGCGCGATGGCCTCGATGAGGTCGCAGTTCAGGCCCAGCAGACTGCCGATGTTTCGCGCGATGCGGCTGACAAGCTGCACGTGCAGCCCGCGCCGGCAGATGTCGTCGTTTTCGATGAACGAGAACACCTGCGTCTTGTCCGCGTAGCGGTTGTAGGCGGGCACGTTGATGATCTTCTCGATATCGCGCGCGAAGGCGGGGCGCGTAAGGGTTCCCTCGTCATGCGGATTCGGCTCGCGGCGCGCGATGGCCGCGTCGTCGAACGCATGCGGGTTCCGCCTTCCGGCGGCTCGATCGGACAGGATGATCGCCTCGACGTCCTTGTCGAGGGCAAGGTAGGGGATGGAGGCTGGTTCGTTCATGCGTCCTCCTTTGAGATTCGAGGTTGAAGATCGCATCGATAGTAGAGTCTGATTGTATCATTTCCTGATGCTCGCCTGGAAATTCACGCGAAGCATACGACGGCGTTCTCGCGCGCCCGCTGCTGCCGCCTGCGACGACCCTCCACACGTCCTTGCGCGCCCGCTGCTGCCGGCAGTGCCGACCCTCCCCGTACGTCCTTGCGTGCCCGTGTCAAAACGGACGAGTTTTGCTGATCCTCAAACAAGGATAATGCGAGGTGACAGCCCTCTGATCAGGCACGATGTAAAACACTTGTAGCGGCATAGCCCCGACAAGGCGAAAAACCGCCGCAAAACTCGTCCGTTTTGACAGAAGGGCGTCGGTCCCGCAAGGTCGCCGGTCCCGCAGGGACTCCGACCTGCAAAGACGCCGACCCCGCAAGGTCGCCGGTTTCGCAGGCCCCCCGCCCCCGCAGGCCCCCGGCCCCTCGAAGCCAGTGCGAACGCAAGGCTGCGAGGTCTCGTCCCGCCTGTCCCAATCGTGACAGCACGGCTCGTCCGGGATCGGCTGCATCGAGCCGCCGTAAAACGAGAGCCGCACGATGCAGGGATCTCGAACTCGATGGGGGTGAGCATGCTCGGGTGACCACGGGGATGATCAGAGGGTCGTGCTCTTCATGCGAGACGCGGGCTGCAGCGTGCGGCTTGATTTGACTATAGAGAACATCTCGCGATGACGCATGGGCTAATCAGGGTATTTTCTCAAAATGAGGTCATACTCGGGGTACCACTTTGAGCTGCGTTGCGCCATTTGCCTTGCGGCGTTGTCGGGGCTTCGCTATGCTCCTTGCTGAAAGGGGAGGTCGAGGCAAGACGGTAAGGAGCGGGCAGATGGACTGGAACGGAGATCTTGCTGAAGCGGTGGCGCCCTATATGAAGGGAAGCCCCCTCATCGATGTCTTGGAAGCCGTTGCGAATCTGTCCGCGAAAAAGGTGGAAGCCCTTCGAATCCTGGACGTTGCATGCGACGAGAGCTTGAGCTCGACCGAGTTGGAGCGGTGCGGCTGCGTTGCCGTCGCAAGCATTTCGACGGTTGCGCGCGCTTCGGGCGATCGGCGCCCGGAGTTGGCGGACGTCGTTTATTCGGACGGAGCGTTCGACCTTGTGACCGACCAGATCTCCCTTCTGAAGAACGTGGCTTGCTGCTTGCCTGCCGGCGGTTTGCTGGTGGGGGAGATGGGGGCGTTCGGCAATGCGGAATCTCTTGAAGACGGCTATGCGCAGGCGATACGCAAGCACAGCGGCGATTACGTTTGCCAGTTCTGCTTCCCAAAAGAAAAAGCGTACCGACGTGCTTTGGAGATCGCCGGATTCGAGGTTGTGGCAATGAGCGCTTTTGACAAAGCAACGCCTTTGGAGAACGGTCGCGACGGCTTGCGCTTGTGGGCTGAGTCCCGCTTCGCGAAGAGCCTGGCCTTGTATCGCCCCGAAGACAGAGAGCTTGTTTTGGAGGACTACGAGAAAGCGTGCGAGGAGCGGTCGTGGAATGAGAGCAGTGGGTGTTGGGTGGCGGATTGCCGGCGCCTGCGCTTCGTTGCCAGGAAATCTCGAGCGGCAACCGCTCCGCTTGCCTATTCTCCGCTGCGTGTTCTGGGCTCTTGATCGCCCGTGATGAGCTCGGGCCCTTGCTCCCGGCTCTTCCCACCTTCGGTTTCTGTGCTAGTATGTAAGCAACCGCGATGCGGCTGGCATGGGGATGCTACATTTCATATTCTGCGATTGAGAGAGGATCTCCCATGTTAACGCCCTTAGACGAACTTATCTTCTCAGATGGTAACCGCGAATCTTTTCAGCGGATCATCGATATCACGCAAACGCATGGGAAGCCGGAAAAGCTCTTCCTTGTAGGTCCGAAAGAATCGGGCAAGACCACGGTGCTGCGCGCACGGCAGCTGGACAAGGACCTTCTTTCCACGAAGCGCGTTCTGTATCGTCCCTGTCAAGAACTGCCGGAGGCCATGCGGGCAAATGTCTATGACGGCTACTTCGATGACCTGGGAAAACACGAAGTCTTGTTCTTGGATGACTTCGAGGGCTTCTTCGAGGACGAAGAAGTGGGACCCATGTTGTGCAGGTTGTTGCTCCAGGAGCGCGAGCGTCATGGTTTGGATACCGTCATCTCGTCTGACAAACCGCTTTCTGAATTCGATTTGAGCCAGTTCGAAGGCGTTTTGGACGATTTCGAAGAAATCCGCATCGAAGCCCTCGATGGTGCCGGCCTGGTTGATTACGTGAGGACCCTTCTTGCCATGTACTACGAAGAAGGGAAAAGCCCCGTGCTTTCCGAGGAAGCGATCGATTACGTTGCGCACGGTTTGGGGGAGCCTCCCAGCATGATTCGCAAAGCCCTGTTCTATCTGATGACGGAGTATTCCGGTACGCCGGGCGCCGAGCTGTCCCGTGATTTCGTCGTAGAGGCGCTTGCGAAAGACTAACGCGTTTCCCGGTACGTTGAACGAAAAGGAAGCCGTCCGTGAGGGCGGCTTCCTTTTCGTTCAACGCTGTGCGATGGAACTTGCCGGCGCCGTCGCACGATTCCCGATGCTGCTGACTAGGCGGGGTGCGCATCAAGCCATTCTTTGCTGGGCGGAGTGTTTCGCTTGCATGGTTGGTTGCCGTGGTCGTGCCGTGGCGAAGAGCTTTTGCCGCAGGGATACGCGCAGATCAAGCCGCTGTAGTTGCAGCGAACCGGCTGGGGCCGAACAAGATCGTTCATGTCCTTGCCGCACTTTTTGCAGTGCAGATCGACGCCGTTGACGATGTCGACCCTGTCGAAGATGGTGCATGTGCCGCAATCCGGGCACGTTCCGGACTTTTTGGGTGCAGGTTGGCATTTCCCGCACATTGGATTGCATATCCAGCATCCTCCCGGCATGTGCGTTCTCCTATCGACGAGACCTGATGAAGACGGCTCCATCCAACAACGCCGTGCTTGTTGATTTTTTGGTGCGCACGCGCGCGAGCAAGGAAACGCGTTGGAATAGGCCTTGTGCGTGCGGGGGGGGGGGGGTATCATTGACTAAATTGGTTTTCCTATACGGTCACCGCACCGCTTCGCACGAATAAACGTATCACTCAGAATAGGCGCATTTGTACTGACGAGGGTACTAAAACGAGGGTTTTAGTACTTCTGGCTATATATCCCTCAGGGGTAGGTGGATAAAGTGTATGACATGGGCCGGTGGTTCGGGTCGCTGGCTTCACGGGGAAAGAGGGCGCTTATGGGGTTGGATAATCGTGTAGCATGCTCGCAGCAAGTTGAGATGGTTGAGGAAGCGAACGAGGCGTATACCAAAACGCTCAAGATGATCGGTTTCAAAGCTCTGCTCGGTTGGCACTATCTTGTTTTGTTCACGCCTCTTTTCATTGGGACCGCCGCAATCAACGCGCCATCCCTCTTTTTTCAGCGACAGGTTACGTTGTATCTGACTCTAGCCGTTACGTTCGGCATCTTGGTTCTGGTTGGAAAGCGCATGCTTCGCAAGAACAGAACCGCTCCTTCGAAGATCCTCTTGGTGTCTGCGGGCGCGTTGGCCACCCTTGCCACTATCGTCTCCGCCACGACAATGGATTTCCCCGTGCCCCTTCGTTTGGGCACGGTCGTGCTGCTTGGCGTCTCGGAAGCCCTGTTGATGTTCCTGTGGCTGCATTATTACGTGCGAGCTGCTGCAAACTACCTGACCCGCTCGTTTGCCGTCGACATGATCTTCGGCGGATTGGTGGCCCTGCTCGTCTGCAGCCTGCAAGAACCTATCGGCCTGATCGCAGCGGTGCTGCTGCCTCTGGTGGCCATTACGTCGCTGATGGCCAATTGGAGGACGGCGGAACCGTTGCCGCCAACTGGCTTCTCCGATGCGTTTGCCCCTCTTTCGCGCAAAGCAATTCGGGAATTCGCGCTTACATCGGTTCCGACGATGGTCTATGCGTTTGCGTTCGGGTTGTTGCAAGGCGCGTATCTTGTCGACGGCACGTTGCTGCTCATGGCCAACGACCCCCTGATTCTTGTCGGCATCGCGTTGGCGGGCGCGTGCATCATAGCCTCCTCGCTCCATTCGAAGCAAAGCCGGTCCATCGACGCCATCCATCGCTACTCCCTTTTGCTGTTCGTCGTAGGCATCGTGCTGCTGCCGTTTTTCCGGGAAGGCTTCGGCGCCCTAACCGCGGAATGCGTCATCTTGGCGGGCTTCAACTTGTTCGACTTCGGCGGCGTGATCATCGGCATCGGGATCGCCCAGCGCCTGCGCTCCGATTCCCTGCTGCTTGTCGACGGCGGCCGCGTGGTGGCTTACCTGTGCTTGGCGGTAGGCTGCATCGTGGGCGATCAGCTGATGATGCTTTTCATGGACCAGCACGGATGGCTGGTTCTCATCGGCGTGGGCGGCGTCGCGATCGCAATGCTGGTGGCTACCGTGCTCACGCCCTTCCATGAATGGGAGGAGCTTGCCTCCGACGGAGCGGATGCGCAGGCTGCCGCGCCTGCTTCGCAGCCTGAGCCGACCTCTGCCGACGACGCAGCTCGTGCATCTTCGTCTCAAAAGCCTCAGGCGCCGGCTGTTAAAGCCGCGTCCTCGGAAGACGGCGAGCCGGCCTCGCGCGGCAAATCGGCCAAACCCGAGGGCGGATACGTCGATTCCCCCTGGCGACGCACATGCCAGCGGATTGCTGAACTGTACAAGCTCTCGCCGCGGGAAACAGAAATATTCTTCTTTATCGCAAAGGGCCGCAATGCGGAATACGTTCAGCAGGAGCTGGTCATATCCATGCATACGGCTAAAACCCACATCGCGAACATCTATCACAAACTCGGGGTGCATTCGTCGCAAGAAATGCTCACGCTTATCGAGACGTTTCGAAGGGAAGACATCGAAAAGCAGGGGGCGAAGCTCGGAGAAAGGAAAGCTGTCAAAGACTGAGAAGAACGCGAAGGCGGCATAGGGAAATCCCGTACGTCTGCGCCGGCTTTTGTAAAGCAACTTGCACTCGATTGATAGGAGAACACGATGGCTAGCACTACGTTTCAACTTGATCCCGCGGATTTCGAACTGTCGGACTACGGTCCGGTTCGCATCTCCTTGCCCTCCATCCCCGCGGTGACGGAAGAGGATATTGAAGCCCAGCTGTTTTCGTTCGTTGTCGCTTCGGCTCATAAGGGGTCTAGCATCAAGTCGCTTGCCGATCTGGATGACGCATGGGTGCGGGATCATTTCGAGGGAATGTCCACCATGGAGGACCTGAAGGCGTCCATCAAGCAGGATCTTGAGAAAACGTCCCGCATGGGCCTTGAAAACTACAAGCTGCAATGCTGCAACGATGCGCTGATCGCCCGTCTGGAAGGAGAGGTGCCCGAAGCCGTTGTGACGGAGGCGATGGAGGCATCTCGATCCATGTACGACGATCGTCTGCTCGCAAGCGGCATGACCAAGGTCCAGTATCTTCGCCAAGAGAAGCTGACCGAAGAGGAGTACGAGCAAAAGATTCGCGCCGACGTGGCGTACAACCTGTCGCTCAACGTCGTTCTTGACAAGCTGATTGAACGGCAAGGGCTTGCCGTTGCCAAAGAGGATTTGACCGAGTACCTTTCCGCCGACAACCCCGAAGCGTTCCTTGCGGAGATCGAGAGGAACGGGAAGGTCGACGAAGCGTGCCAAGCTGCCGCGCGCGTGAAGGCTATGCGCCAGATCGTCGATACCGCCATCGTCGACGAAGGCTAGTCCTTTCGATCCGTCCGTTCCCCTGGAGTCTGCCCAAGCGACGCTCGAGCTGATTGCCAGGGTTGGCGCCAAGCAGAAAAGGCGTCGGTGGTCTGAGAGCCGCCGGCGCCTTTTTTACGCGTCAAAGCGATGGTCCTTGCTGCCGGGCTTTTCTTTCCCTGCTGCACGAAGCGTGATGGGGTCTTTGGTGATGTAAAGACGAAACGCCAGGTCAAAGTATCAATATCTTTGTACTAGAACGTATAACCCATGGTACTAGATGCCCCTTTTTCATACCGATTTGGGTAGGGAGCCGCAACTTCGGGCTGCTAAATTTCGTCTCGTGGATGCACCCCATGCCATTCACTTGGACTTGCGAAATGCTTCGTTGAGAACCAAAGAAAAGAAGTCGCTAAAGGAAGGAACGACCATGTGTTTCAGACCACCATCGTTCGATGACATGATGAAGAAGTGCCCGTCGTGCGGCACGTTCAACCCGCCCGAGAATGACAAGTGCAAAAAGTGCGGGAATGATCTTCCGACCGAGGCGCCCGCTTCCGGCGCTCCCGCGGCTCCCGGTGGCGCCCCTGCGGCTCCCGGCGCTCCGAAGGCTCCCGGTGCCCCTGCGGCCCCTGGCGCTCCCAAGCCTCCTACTGCGTAGTTGCAGCGGGCTTGAAGGTTTCCGCTGCTTGCAAGAACGCAGGTTTGCAGGGGAAGCGTTGATCGTCTTTAAGAAGCTCCGATGACGAGTGAAGAGGAGAATCGTACAAGGCTTTATGCGCGTTCCAAGATAGAACGAGGCTGTCGACGGGACGGGCGGGAAGGGCAAAAGGAGCTTCTGAAGAATAAGGGTTTCATCTATCAGTTGGCATCTCTTAATGAAAGGGGGATTTTCATGATCAACGAATACAACCATGATCTGTACAAAACAGACTGGCGCTGGTTTGAGAATGGTTATGAAGTGACCCGCACCTCGGTCTGGACCGGACCTGGGTGTCACAACGGCTGCGGCGTGCTTACGTACGTCAAGGATGGCAAGCTTGAGAAGATCGAAGGTGACCCCAACTTCGGGTACAACCAGGGACGTCTGTGCCTGCGCTGCCTGGACATGGTTGAGGCTATCTACAACAACGACCGACTGAAATGGCCTCTTCTCCGCGACGGCGAAAAGGGCGAGAACAAGTGGAAGCGCATCACTTGGGAAGAAGCGTTCGACTGGTTGGAAGATACGTACAAGAAGATTTGCAAGACGATTCACGACGACTACAACGGTATCGGGCCCGAGGGCATCGTGGCTCTTTCCGGTACGGGTCGTAACGCCATGTGGCACGGCGCCATGTGCCTGCGTGCGGTTTTCGGCAGCCCGAACATGTCGTTCGGCTTCCTCTCTGCCGACTCCTGCTATCAGCCTCGTATGACTGCCAACCTCATGAAGGACGGCGATTGCTGGATCCTCGACGCTTCCCAGCTTCACCCGGATCGCTACGACAACCCTGATTGGAAGCAGCCTGAAGTGGTTATCGTTTGGGGCAACGAGCCTCTGGCGTCCAACCCTGACGGTTTCGTCGGCCACTGGCTGATCGACCTCATGCGCATGGGCACGAAGTTCATCGTTGTCGACCCTGCTCTGACATGGCTTGCCTCGAAGGCCGACATCTGGTTGCAGGTTCGTCCCGGCACCGACTGCGCTCTTGCCATGGGCATGCTGCGCGTCATCGTCGACGAGGACCTGTACGATCACGAGTTCGTTGAGAACTGGTGCTACGGCTTCGACGACCTGGTCGAGCGTCTGCAGGACTACCCGACCGACAAGTGCGCCGAGATCTGCTGGATCGACGAGCAGGATCTTATCGACGCAGCCCGTATGTTCGCTGCTGCAAGCCCCGGCGCAATCCAGTGGGGTCTTGCCATCGACATGCAGATCTCCGCTATGGAGGCTTCGTTCGCCATCTCCGACATCACGGCGCTGTGCGGCAACCTCGACGTTCCCGGCGGCAACGTGCTCGTTCGCTACGCTTACAACAGCTCCAAGAAGTACGGCTGCGGCCTTGAGTTCATCTCGCAGGAGATGCTTGATCGCCGTATCGGCACCGACCAGTCCCCGATTCACAAGGCTGGCTACACGCCGTTCATTCCGCCCGATCTGCTGCTCGAAGCCATGGAGACCGGCGTTCCATATCCGCCTCAGATGATGTGGGTGCACGGCACCAACCCCATCGCCAACATGTCCGGCGATGCCCCGCGTCTGTACCGTGCGTGGAAGAACGTTCCTTATACGGTCGTGGTGGACTACTACCTGACCCCGACCGCCGTGGCGTTCGCCGACCTTGTTCTTCCGGTCGCCATGTCGGTTGAGCGCGACTCCTTCCGCTCTTGGTGGCAGCCGCTGCGTACGTTGACTGCTTCGGCTGGCCGCTACTTCGAGTGCAAGATGGACGAAGAGCTTGTGCTCGACCTTGGCAAGCGCTTCAACCCTGAGTTCTTCAACCAGTTCGAGACCACCCGCGACTTCTTGACGTGGATGATTCAGGACGACGGCCTTGGCGTTGACTACACGTTCGAGGACCTTACCCACAAGGTTTACGACTACTGGGATTGGAACGAGACGTACGAGAAGTACAAGAAGGGTCTGCTTCGCGAGGACGGTCAGCCGGGCTTCGTTACCGCGACCGGTCTGTACGAGGTGTCTTCTCCGCTGTTCGACGTGTGGGGCTTCGATCCTCTGCCGCATCACATGGAGCCGTACGAGAGCCCGTACCGTACTCCCGAGCTGTACAAGGAGTACCCGTACATCTACACCTCCGGGCACCGTCACATCGGCCTGTTCCACTCCGAGCATCGCCAGCTGCCGACGATGCGCGAGGTTCATCCCACCGCTATCGCCGACATCTCTCCGGAGATCGCGAAGGAGCAGGGCATCAAAGAGGGCGACTGGGTATGGTTCGAGAACAAGCGAGGCAAGTGCAAGCAGCAGGCGCATATCGCTCCTGGCCTGATGCCGAACCTCGTGCGTGCTCGCCATGGCTGGTGGTTCCCCGAGCAGGAGGCTGCCGAGCCCAACCTGTACGGCGTGTTCGACTGCAACGGCAATAACCTGACCACGATGGGCGTTTACGGTCCGACGCACTACGGCGCTCCGTACAAGAGCACGCTGTGCAAGTGCTACAAGGTAACGCCTGAAAACGATTGCTCGCCGAGCGCAATCGTCACCAAGGGAGGAGGTTTCGGGGGCTATGACTACACCCGATTCGAAGGAGACTAAGTACGGTCTGTTGATCGACTACGAATTCTGCACCAACTGTCACACCTGTGAGGTTGCCTGCAAGAAGACGCATGATCTTCCGATTGGCCAGTACGGTATCAAGACGCTCGAGTATGGTCCCGTGAAGAATCTGACGGGCAAGTGGGAGTGGACGTATCTTCCCCTGCCGACCGATCTTTGCGATCTGTGCGCCGACCGTGTGGCCGAAGGCCGCCTTCCCAACTGCGTACATCACTGCCAGGCTGGCGTAATGTACTACGGCACGGTGGAAGAGCTGGCTGCTAAGGCGGCTGAAAAGCCCAAGATGGTGCTTTTCACGAAATAACCGGACTGAAGGAGGAGAGCTATGGCTCGTCAGGAAAAAGGCGGATTCCGTCCGCCTCCGTTGGGGAAGATCTTGTGGAAGTGCACCGAGTGCAACACCTTTAACGCCGCAGATGCAACGGTATGCAAGAAGTGCGGTGCCGAGAAGGAGAAAGCACTCGACGAGTCCATCGAGAACGCTACGTTCAAACCCATTTCGGAGTCTGAGCGCCTGAATCAGGATCAGAAGATCTTGAAGGAGCTCGAGGGTTAGTAGCCTTGTTTCAGAAAAGGGTCTCAGGCTCCAGGGGGCCGAGACCCTTTTTCCTTTCCAATGTCGCTCGTCAAGGCGGTGCGCAATTCGATCCAAGGGAATAAGAGGGTTCTACGGATTGAAGCGCACGGCACTTTTATCGATGCGCATGGCGAGACGGCCTCTCGTTTTCCAGTTGTTTTCAGGAGGCCGTCGGACGGCACCGTTTCGTCAAAGCGACGCGCTTATAAGATTCCACTGAAGCTAGGGGATTGAGGCTTAAGTGGAACGTTACAAGGAGCGGTTTATGAGTGCAGATTCCAAAGCGGCTAGGAAATTCACCATTTCCCAGTTTATCGATTCGTTCGGAGTTAGTAAGTTTACGATCTCTATCTTTTTCCTCGTGGGCATCGCAATGATGTTCGATGGCTATGACTACATGATCATCAGCTATACGAACACGCAGATCATGCAGGAGTTTTTCGGTCCCGCAGGAAACGATGCACTGAAGGGCGCTCTGTCATCTTGGTCCACTATCGGCATCGTGGTCGGCTCGTTCGCCGCAGGCCCGCTGTCCGATAAGTTCGGTCGCCGTAAGATTCTGACGTTTGGCACGTTCATGTACGGTTTGTTCACCATTCCGTGCATTTTCGCCCCGTCTTACGAGCTTTTCTCGGTGTTCCGCGTTATCGCCGGTCTGTTCTTGGGCGTGTGCACGCCTATCGTTACCACGCTGTTCACCGAGTTCACGCCGACGAAGCAGCGTTCGTTCTTCATCACGTTCGGCATGGCTTGGATGATTGTCGGCTGGGTGTTCGCTGCCTTGATCGGCACCATCATGGTCCAGGTTGCAACGTGGCATTGGTGCTACGCTATCGGTGCGTTCCCGGTTGTCTACGCGTTCATTTTCGGCAAGTTCACACCGGAATCCGCCCACTGGGCGGCGGTTCACGGCAAGATGGATCTAGCGGTATCTACCTTGAAGTGCATCCAGAAGCGCTCTGGCAAGGACACGGGATTCGAAATTGATGCTGCGAACATTCTTGTTCCGCCCGTTGCCGGCAAGGCAAGCCCTGCTGAGGTTTGGAAGGGCAGGTACCTTAAGACCACGATTGCTCTGGTTATCATCTACTTTGCCGGTAACTTCAGCATCTACGGCGTAAACGCCTGGCTGCCGGCTTTGATGCTCGAAGCTACGGGCGGCGCGGTTACCGCTTCGTACATGCTGGCTATGGCTCAGAACGCGGCATCGGTTGTCGCGAACTGCACGACGGGCTTCGTATCCGAGGCAATGGGTCGTAAGCGCAACCTGACATTCGGTTACGGGTTGGCTGTTGTGGCGTGCTTGATAGTCTCTCAGGTTGTCAAGCTGCCTGCGGAAACGAGTTTCTGGCCGTACCTCATCGCATTCGTTTTCATGGGCTTTGCCTTGAACTACGCTATCACGGCTGCTCAGCCGATGATGTCCGAGTCGTATCCTACCGAGTTCCGCAACTCGGGCGTGGCCACCATCGTGGCGCTCGGAAAATCGGCCGGTATCCTTTCGCCTGTTGTTTTGGGCGGCTTGAAGGCTGCTGGCTGGGCGTTCTCTCCGCTGATTGCTTTGCTTGCGGTTCCCATGGCGTTCGGCTTCGCCGCATGCTTCTTGCTTCCCAAGGGAGCGAAGGGCATGAACATCGACGATATCGCCGAAGCCGTGGAGTCCTAGCACAAGGCGAACCTTCGCATCATGTGCTTTCCGTCTCTTGATAAGGGGATGGTTGGGCAACCTCGAACGGGCTTCCGAGTAAAATCGGAAGCCCTGACGGGTTGTGAAGGGGGTTTCGACTTGGAGGGGAAGGGATGCCGCGCTTTGGTTTGCGCGGGCTCGCAAGCGGCGGGCGACGGTGCGCGTGGCCGTCGTTCTTTTGATTCCTCTGGCGAATGCGTGGTTTCTACGCGCATTGCCAAAGGCCGTTAACGAAGGGGGATTTGACATGATCTGTCCATTTTGCGGAAGGGAATCGCAGTCGGAGGAGCATTGCACGAAGTGCTACGCCCTCTTCAACAAAGAGGTGCGCAGGATTGCGTACGACTCCGAAAACGACCCGAGAAGCGACATGATCGGGCCGTTCACCTCGAAGCAAGCCAAGATTCTGGCGTGGACTATCATGGGGTTGCTGATTGTTGCCTTCGTAGCGGCCACGGAGCTTACCGGAAACGGCTTGTCCGGGCACTGACGGGCAGGCGATCCGCTCTTCGGCTTTGCGCTCCTATAGAAGCCCTTGCTCGTCCCTGATGGATCGTGCCACATGGATCCATCAGGGACGAGCAAGGGCTTTTGTATGCGGGACGTAGGTATTGAAAAGGCGCTGTGCGCATGCGTACAGCGCCTTGCCTTGGTTTGCGGACTGGTTTGCAGGCGGTAAAGCAAGGCGTCCGCAACCTGCGTGGGCAGGGCTGCGGACGCAGGCCGAGCAGATCGCGGGTTACGACTGCGCGTTCTGGCGCGACTGCTGCTTTGCGCGATCCTTCACGTCTTTTTTGGAAAGCCCGGTACGCGCGTAGATAGAGTTGATGTACTGCCCGCTTTTCGTGAAGTCGATGCTTGCCGAGCCGGCGAAGATCGCAAGGCCAACTGACGAGACCATCATGACGGCCCCGGCAACGAGGTTGCCTGCCTCGATGATGCCGTTCAGCTCGAGCGCCAGCTTTCCCCATACCAGAACCAGAATGGCGGCCAGGGAGGCCGAGCACTTGATGATGTCTTTGCGTCGATTCGCCTGCAATCGAAGAATCTCCTCGTAGGCCTTTTGCTGGCGCTTGCTGTATCGAGCCATGATTGCCCCCTTGGTTCTTGACGAAGCTTCTTGCGAACGGCGTGCGCTCTACTATACCGAAAAGCTGAGTCCGCGAAGCGAAGGACTCAGCTTTTCGGCGTTCAACCGGGATACTATCCTCTTCTTGCAGCCCTGCGATTCTCGAGCATCTTCATGTCCTTGTCCCATTTCCGCGAGAAGGGAAGCACGGTGATCGTTGCAATGACGGAAAGCACGGTCATGACGATGAATATGGGAAGTCGGTTGGCCGCTCCGCCGACGGCGATGCCGACGACGATGTTCAAGATGGAGCCGAACGTGATGGCGAAGTTCGCCAAGGACAGGTTCAACGGGTAGTTCTTCGAGCCGAATCGCTGGCGAGCAAACGCGGAGGCCACAACGGGCACGCCGCCGTAGCAGAAGCCGCAGCACAGGGCGCCTATGATGTAGAGCGCCGAGATGCCGGTCATGAACGCGCTGACGATGCACGCGGTGGCGGCCACGGCGATGAGCCCGTCGATCAGCATGGTGATCTTCACGTTGGTCTTGTCGTAGATGAGGCCGATGACCACGCGCGCCAGGCCGTTGCAGGTTGATACCAAGCCAACGAGCAGGGTGGCGAAGCCGGCGTCGAGTCCGACGATCTGCGCGTCCGAAGCGCAATTGCCGATGGTCGCCAGCCCTATGGCGATCACGATGATCGCCCAGGTCCAGTACACGTAGAACGTCCCCGTTTTCAGTGCGCTATCCTCGTCGCCGGGATCGTAGCTGTCTCCCGTGGCCTTTTCGGGCGCCAGAAGCTCCACGATGTTCGCGGGCGGCCGCTGCAGGAACAGGGCCAGGGCAATCACGATCACTGCCGTGATCACGCCGATGGCCGTGAACACGGTTCCCAGGCCGAACAGGGGAATCAGGTTGACGGACAGCGTGCCCAGTATAAGGGATCCCAGTCCGAAGCCCATCATGAGAACGCCCGACGAGAACCCTACCTTGTCGGGGAACCACACGTTGGTGGTGGCGACGACCGAGTTGTACCCCACGCCTACGCCAAGGCCGCCGAACGTGCCGTAGCATAGGTACACGACCGCGATGCTCCCGTTGCCGAAGATGCCGGTTCCGGCGAAGCCGATGAAGAACAGAACGGCTGCGACAAGCAGCGTTCCTTTCACGCCGATCTTCTTCTCGATCTGGGAGCCGATGACCGCTCCTATGCAGAACGTGATCATCATGATGTTGAAGGTGAGCGCGACGGCGCCCTTCTCCAGTCCGAATGAGGAGCACATGGGCGCTGCGAACATCGAGAATGCGTAAATCAGGCCCAGGAACAAAAGCGTGAGCGTTGACAGAATGAGGTAAAGCACCCGCTTACTCTTAATCTGTCCGATGGTGAGATCAGACATAAAACCCCTCTCCTTTGGATTTTCCGGGAAAGCTCGTATACCTCAAGGATAGTCACCAAGGGGGACGCCCCCCTATAGTTGCCCGTACTAGATTTGGCGTTTTCATACTCCCGAAGGGACTACGCGAACGGGGACGAGTGCTAGATTTTCCCCATTGCATCTATCACGGGGAAAGGGGTACGTCATGCAGGTGGCTATGAGGCAGAAAAGCGTTGATACCGTTGAGCTTGCGGTGTTGCTTTCGACCGAAGAGGTGAAAGACGGGCTCAAACGCGCGGCGATCCTGGTGGCGTACGAGCATAAGGTCGAACCTGATCCCAAGCGGCAGCCGGTGGACGTGGTGCGCGAGGTGCTCGGAAAGGACGAGGCGGCGTTCTTGTTCGACGAGGCCGTTATGGCGCGCTGCGCGCCGTTCGCTTTGGCCGACCGCGAGGTCGATATCGTGGGCGAGCCGAAGTACGCATGCGCCCAGCATGTGCGCGAGGGCCATACGTTCGAGTTTCAGATGACGTGCGTTCCCGTTCCGAAGTTCGAGCTGTCCTCGTACGATCCCGTCGAGATAACCATGCCCGCCCTTGCCGTTTCGGACGATCAGGTTGAAGAGCAGATCCAGGCTTTGGTGAAGGCTTCCGCCGACCGGGGAACCGACGATAGCCATAGCACGGTGGAGAAAGGCGACTCCGTGGAACTGGAGCTGGAGACGATCCAGGACGGAAAGCCGGTCCGTGCGCTGTGCTCGAAAGCGCGCGTTTACAACACCGGCTCTTTGTCCATGCCGGACGATTTCGACGAGGCGATCGTGGGGATGGACGTCGGGGAAACGAAATCCTTCGAGTTCGAAGGCCCCAGCTTCGAGCTTGACGCGAACGGGCAGCCGGTTATGGAGTCGTATCGCTCGACGGTCACGGTCAAGCGCATCCTGTCGACGATTGAACCCGAGGTGACGGATGCGTGGGCGGCTCGCGTCATGCCGAACTGCTCGACCGTCGCGCAGCTGCGCGAGCATATCCGCTCGCGCTTGCTTCAGCAGCAAGCGAAAGAGCACCAGAAGCAAAAGGAGCAGCTGTGCGCCGCCGAGCTGGCCAAGCGCTTCAACAGCAAGATTCCCGATGCGGTATACGACGCCGCCATGTCCGAAGCTCGTAAGACGCTTCACAAGTCGCTGAAAGAGCAGGGGCAAACGCTGGAGGACTTCCTGAAGCAGCAGGGGATGGAGGAGCAGCAGCTGACGATGTCGGTGATGATGCAGGTGCGCGAGCAGCTGGTGCGGCAGTTCTCGCTTGACGCGTTCGCTCGACATGAGGGGCTTTCCGTGGAGGATGCGGACATCGATTCGTTCTTCGATGCGATTTCGCCCAACAACGCCGTTGCGGCGCGGAAGGATTTCGAGCGATCGGGCAAGCTGTTCGCCGCCAAGGGAGCCGCGCTGCGCTTGAAGGCGAATCGCCTGCTGGCGGAGCAAGCTGTCGTGCACGATGCTGCTGCGCACCGGGTCGGCTGAGCGCCTGCATTCTGGAAAGCGCGTGGAGCAAGCGGCTGCTCGGCCGGATGCGCGTGTTCCGGTCGGGCTCGCGCGCTTTGCGTATCGAACTTGCGAGCGGAGCATGGGAGGACGGCTGTGGCGTGGGGAAGAGAGCACATTACGAAACAGGCGTTTCGCACTGCGCCTGAGGACTACGCCGCGTTCGAGGCGATCAATTTGGCGGGGCGAGAGAACGTTCGCGTGTTGGACGTCGGATGTTTCGACGGCTTCAACACCCGGCTGAAGTTCGCGCCTTACGACTCGATCGCGCGCGTCGTGGGCATCGACCTGTCGGCTGACGATATCGCGCGTGCCGTTGCGCAGACGGATGACGCTCGCTTTCTATTCGTGCATGCCGCCTTTGAAGACTTCGAACCCGAAGACGGCACGGCTTTCGACGTGGTGTACTTCTCCCACGTGCTGCAGCATGTGCGGGACCCGCAGGCGGCTTTGGCCAAGGCTTATCGGTTGCTGACGCCGGGAGGGTTCGTCGTCGTGAAGACCACGGACGACTCGGTGAAGCTGTCGTATCCTGACCCGAGTCAATCGATGAAAAGGCTTTTCGCGCTGTACGATGAGCACGTGCGACCGAATACGGCCTGGACGGCGTGCACCGACCGTTGCAATGGGCAGAAATGCTACACCTACCTGGTTCGCGCGGGTTTTTCGCCGATACGGGTGAAAACGTTTTCCGTAGACACGGTTGGGAAAGCGCGCGAGGAGCGTCTTGAACTGTTCGAGCGTTTCGCGTACTTCAGGCGAAACGTGCCGAGCTGCGTCGATGCGGCGATAGCGAACGAAATCCACGCGCTTCTTGACGAATGGAAGGCTCTTTTCGAGAGCGACGAGTACTACTTTTCGTCGGAGTCGTTCGTGGCTATCGGACAAAAGCCCGACGTCGACCGGCGGCCTTGGACGTTCGCTGGCGATGCGTTCGGCGACGGTCGTGCCGGGTGCGCGCAATTCTCGGAGTTGCAGGGGACGATGGACACGGAGGGCGATGCGCTGCTGATTCGCCCCATGGTGGAAGACGATCTTGCGGGCGTCATGGCCATCGAGGCGAAGGCTTTCCAAGATCCGTGGACGCCGCTTGCCTACGCTCTTGAGCTTCGGCACAATCCCTGTGCGCATTACGAGGTGGCGTGTGCCTTGTCGGGGGGCGGTTCTCCTGTCGCTTGCGATGTGACGGGGTATCTTGGCTGGTGGGAGGCGGGCGATACTGCAGCGATCGTAAGGGTGGCGGTAGATCCTTGCGCCCGACGGGGCGGATGCGGGACGAAGTTGGTGAAGCGCGCGTGCCAGCAGGCGGCGGCGCGGGGGTGCCGTTCCATGCAGTTGGAGGTGCGTGCTTCCAACGAATCCGCGCGCGCGTTTTACCGGCGGCTTGGATTCAGGGACGTTTTCGTTCGGGAGGGGTTCTACGATTTCCCGGCTGACGACGCAGTGGTGATGGCGAAAGAGCTTGAACCGTAGGCTTCGCGCTGCGCGGCGGGTTCGCGCGTCCGGCGGGTTTGCGTCGGTTGCGTCGCTCGCGTGCTCGGTAGGTTCTCCTGCTTGCGCCGCGCACCTTCGCGTGCTCGTGCGCCCGCGTCGAGCCGCCTACACGTTCTCGCGCGCTCGCTGTTGCCGGTAGTGCCGACCCCCCGTACGTCCTTGCGCGCCCGTGTCAAAACGGGCGAGTTTTGCTGGTCCTCAAACTAGGATAATGCAAGGTGACAGTCCTCTGATCAGGTGTGATGCAAAACACTTGTAGCGGCATAGCCCCGACAAGGCGAAAAACCGCCGCAAAACTCGTCCGTTTTGACAGAAGGGTACTGGTCCCGCAAGGTCGCCGGTCCCGCAAGGACCCCCGGTTCCGCAAGGCCCCCCGGTCCCGCAAGCGTCCCGGTCCTGCGAGAACACCGGCTCCGTGCCAGGTGCTGGCGCGCGGCGGTTGCACGCTTGCGCTATACTGTCCGAAACAAAACTCGGAAGGGCGGCGCATGAGGAATCGGGAGCGAATCTACGCAGGCATCGCGGTGCTGAGCTTCGTCTTGATGACGGGCAGCTTGGTGATGACGTACATGAACGCGGGCGAGGGCGAGGTCGGTTTGCTGGACCTGGGTCCGTCCCTTGCGCTTGGCCTGCTGTTTTTGGTGAACGTCGTTCTGGCCAAACAGAACAAGCAGAGGTAGGGTTCGCGCATGGCCGGCATCAGCGAAGAAGACATTCAGAAGGTACGCGAGGCGAACGACCTGGTGGCCGTTATCAGCGAGCGCACGCCTGTGAAGCAGCGCGGGCGCGATTTCTGGTGCTGCTGTCCGCTGCACAACGAGAAAACCCCCTCTTTCAAGATCGATCCCGCCACGCAGCTGTGGCATTGCTTCGGCTGCGGCGAGGGCGGCGACGTGTTCTCCTTCATCATGAAAACCGAGGATTTGAACTTTCCCGAGGCCGTGCGCCGCTTGGCGGAGCGCGCGCATATCGAGATATCGGACGCCGGCGGGCCGCGCAGCGTTGGTTCTAGCAAGAAAGCGCGACTCAAGGCCGTGTGCGAGGAAACGGCGGACTTCTACCATACGCAGCTTATGCGCAATCCCGGCCCCGAGGCGAGCGCCGCGCGCAGCTACCTGGGCGCGCGCGGGCTTGGCGGCGACGTTCCCAAAACGTGGCGGTTGGGCTTCGCGCCGGGTCGCGGGCAGCTGGTGCGCCATCTGGCGGCAAAGGGGTTCAAGCCCGACGAGATGGTGCAGGCCAACGTCGCGCTTTCGGGCGACGGCGGCAGGCTGCGCGATCGGTTCTACAACCGCGTGATGTTTCCCATCAACGACCCGCAGGGCGAGTGCATCGCCTTCGGCGGGCGCGTGGTGGGCAAAGGCGAGCCGAAGTACCTGAACTCCCAGGAAACGCCGCTGTTCCATAAGTCGCAGGTGCTGTACGGCATGGAGAAGGCGAAGGCGTCCATGGCGTCAACGGGCACCGCCATCGTGTGCGAGGGCTACACCGACGTGATCGCGCTGCACGAAGCGGGGATCGAGAACGCGGTGGCCACCTTGGGCACGGCGCTCACCATGCGCCACATTCGTCTGCTCGCGCGCCATGCGCAGCATCGCATCGTGTACCTGTTCGATGGCGACGAAGCGGGGCAGCGTGCGGCCGACCGCGCGCTGGCGTTCATCGACGACAGCATGACGCCGGAGGCGGGTCGCACCAAGATCGAGCTGGCGGCCGTCACGCTGCCGGACAACCTGGACCCGGCCGATTTCGTGTCGGATCGCGGGGGCGCGGCGCTGCAAGAGCTGGTCGAACATGCGCAGCCCCTGCTCAAGTACGGTATCGATCGTCGATTGGCGCGCCATGACCTCAGTCGTGCCGAAGGCCGCTCGGCCGCCTTGGCCGATGCGCTCTCGGTGCTCGCGCCCATCAAGGACTCCATGTTGGCGCGCGATTACGCCGTGCAGATCGCCAGCAGATGCCGTGCGCGCGAGGAG
The DNA here is from genome assembly GCF_048427265.1 of Paraeggerthella sp. Lineage (NCBI taxonomy): Bacteria > Bacillati > Actinomycetota > Coriobacteriia > Eggerthellales > Eggerthellaceae > Paraeggerthella > Paraeggerthella sp. The sequence goes on along the minus strand of NZ_DBFOSR010000034.1, from coordinate 12,849 downwards.
GACGTGCTCGATCAGCTGGGCAAGCTGAAGCCGCCGCGCGCTGCGGACGCCGAAGGAGCGGACGCTGCGGCAGACGACGAGCCTCGGTGGGCTCCGCAGCCGCGGCGCGAGCGGCTTCCCCAATCGGAGGTCAACCGGCGCCGCTTCGAGCGCCAGTTGCTCGCCCTGATCGCGTCCCGACCCGACCTGGGCCTGCTGCACGCTGACGCGCTCGCGCAAACGCGGTGGCGCGAGCCTGCGCACGCTACGATCGCGCAGAGCATGCTGGACACGCTGGCCGAAGACCCTGCAGCTCAGCCCGCGCGGCTGGTCGGCGAGGTCGCGCGCGTGCTGCCCGCTGCGGCCGGCATGTTGACCGCCGGTGCCGAAAGCGCTGTGGAGGACGAGGGCCGCTTGGCATCTTTCCTGGTGGAAGAGCTGTCCATAGGCGACGCGGAAGATGCCGTGGCAGCGCTCAAGGCCCAGCTTTCCGATCCGTCGCGTCTTCCGGCCGACGAGTACGAGATGCTGTTCGAAGCCGTGGCCGCCATGCAGCAGGATCTGACGCGCCGCCGCGCCGCGCACGTGTAGGCGCAACCGTTCGGTTTCGAGTCCGCTGCGCGTCATGCTGTCGTGCAGACGGATAGTGTATACTCGAACAAGGAGAAAGGAGCTACCGTATGAGCCCCTTCGTATGGTTGGGCGTCGCCGCGGCGATGGCCCTTGTCGAGGTCGTTTCGCTGGGCCTCATCACCCTGTGGTTCGTTGTCGGCGCGCTGGTAGCGTTCGCCGCGAACCTGCTCGGCGTCGATCCTGCCGTGCAGGTGATCGTCTTTCTGGTCGTTTCCGTCGTGTGCCTTGTGGCCCTTCGCCCCGTGTTCATGAAGTACCGCAATCGCGGTGATTCCAAGGAACCGACGCTGGTCGGCCAGGTTGCCGTCGTGTGCGAGGCTATCGACAACGATCGCCTGGTCGGGCGCGTTGAAACGTCCGATCACATGACCTGGGCCGCCTGCTCTGCCAGCGGAGAGCCCCTGCCCGTTGGCCAGAACGTCGTCGTGGTCGGGCAAGAAAGCGTCAAGCTCATCGTTGAAAGGAAACTCCCATGATCTTCCTTATCGTGCTCGTCGTGATCCTGGTTCTGTTCTCGGTCACGTGCATCAAAATCGTGCCGCAGGCCGAAGCCGCCATCGTGGAGCGCCTGGGCTCGTACCTGACCACCTGGAACAACGGGCTGCACGTGAAGATTCCCTTCATCGACCGCGTGCGCCCCTACGTGTCGCTCAAAGAGCAGGTGTTCGACTTCCCGCCGCAGCCCGTCATCACGAAGGACAACGTGACCATGTCCATCGACACCGTGGTGTTCTTCAAGATCATGGACCCGAAGCTGTACTGCTACGGCGTGGAGAATCCCATCGTGGCCATCGAGAACCTGTCGGCCACCACGCTGCGCAACATCATCGGCGATCTTGACCTGGACACCACGCTCACCTCGCGCGATACCATCAACGCAAAGATGCGCTCCATCCTTGACGAGGCCACCGACGCCTGGGGCATCAAGGTCAATCGCGTAGAGGTCAAGAACATCACGCCGCCGGCAGCCATTCAGCAGGCTATGGAAAAGCAGATGAAGGCCGAGCGCGAGAAGCGCGAGGCGGTGCTTTTGGCCGAGGGCGAGAAGCAGGCTGCCATCACTATCGCCGAGGGAAAGAAGCAGGCGCAGATTCTTTCCGCTGAAGCCGAGAAGCAGACCATCATCTTGGCTGCCGAGGCCGAGAAGGAGAAGCAGATCCGCGAGGCCGAGGGCGAAGCGGAGGCTATCAAGAACGTGCAGCAGGCGACGGCCGACGGCATCCGCGCGGTGCGGGAAGCGGGCGCCGACAACGCCGTTTTGACCCTGCAAGCCTTCGAAGCGCTCAAGAAAGTGGCGGACGGTCGTTCCACGAAGCTCATCATCCCCTCCGACATCCAGGGCCTTGCCGGGTTGGCGGCGTCGCTCAAAGAGATCGTCGTGGACAACGAGGATTCCGCTCGTACGGAGTAGCGGCCCGAACGCTCGAGGTGCTTGAGGCGCCGTTCGAGCGCGCTGCGATGCGGCGCGTGTCGAACGGCGCTTTTCGTCGGCTGCCTCCCGCGTGCGGCGAACGGTCGCCAAGTTCGGTCTCTTGCGCTTCTCACCTCGCGTTTTATGGATCTTTCGGCAAGCCGCTGGACAAGGGCGAAGCGATTGCGGACAATGCTTGCCAGAATTTTGTTTCGCGGCGCCTCGAGCGTCGCGCGCGTGGATACCAAAAGGACGTGCTGACCGTGATTACTATCGTGCAATCTCCCAATCCCATTTTGAACCAGCCGTGCGAGCCGTGCGATCTTGGGGACAAAAGCCTGAAGCGCTTGGCCAAGCAGATGGTGAAGACCATGTACAAGAATTCCGGCTGCGGCCTTGCCGCGCCGCAGGTGGGCGTGACCAAGCGCCTGGTGGTCATCGACTGCGACGAGTCCGACGAGCAGAACCCCATGGTACTGGTGAACCCGGTGCTGGTGGAGACGAAGGGCGAGGTCGTCGTCGAAGGGGAGGGCTGCCTGTCCATCCCCGGCATCTCCGTGCCCATCGCCCGGCCGTCGTGGGCGCGCGTGCGCTTCTTCGACCTGGACGGCGAGGAATGGGAGATCGAAGGCGACGGCCTTCTGGGCCGCTGCCTGCAGCATGAGCTGGACCACCTGGACGGCGTGACCATGTTCGAGCGCTGCGATCCCCTCGCGCGCATCCAGGCGCTTCGCGATTACGACCAGGCGGTTGCTTCCGGCGCGAAGCCGGGAGAGACCTCGCTTGATCCACGGGTTCGATAACCATGCGCGTCGTGTTCATGGGCACGCCGGAGTTCTCGGCTACGATCCTCGATGAATTGGTGCAGCAGCATGAGGTGGTTGCCGTTTACACGCGCCCTGATGCCGTGCGCGCCCGCGGGAAGCAGTTGGAGCCTTCGCCGGTGAAGGCGACGGCTGAGCGCTGGAACATTCCCGTGCGCACGCCGCGCACCCTGCGCGACGAGGACGTCCAGCGCGAACTGGCCTCGTTTCGCCCCGACGTCATTTGCGTGGCCGCTTACGGGGCCATTCTGCCGAAGGCCGTGTTGGATCTTCCCCGGTACGGCTGCCTGAACGTGCACGCGTCGCTTCTGCCTCGCTGGCGCGGCGCCGCTCCTATCGAGCGCGCTATCCTGGCGGGCGACGAAGAGGCCGGCGTATGCATCATGCGCATGGAAGAGGGCCTGGATACAGGCGCGTACTGCGTGTGCCGCACGGCGAGCGTCGGGGATTTGAACGCTGAAGAACTGACCGACGAGCTGGCTATTCTGGGATCTCACGCCCTGTTGACCGCGCTGGTGCGCGTGGAGCGGGGCGTGTGCGATTGGACCGAGCAGGACGAATCGCGCGTGACCTACGCCGATAAGATCGCCAAGGGCGAGCTGGACTTGTCCGTTGGCGATTCCGCTGCGCTCATGGTTCGCAAGGTGCAGGCTTCGAGCGCCGCGCACCCTGCGCGCGCCGAGGTGGCGGGGCGCGCGGTTACGGTGCTGTCGCTTGCTCCCGTGGCGGCCGATAGCCAGGCGCGCGATCTTGTTGCGGGCATGGCTGCGGGCGATGTTCGCTATGCGGCGAAGCGCTTGTTCTTGGGCGCGGCCGACGGCGCGGTGGAGCTTCTGATTCTGAAGCCGGCGGGCAAGCAGGCCATGGATGCGAAATCGTTTGCCGCCGGGATCCAAGGGATCAAGGACGGCGGCCTTATCTGGAAGGGGCTTCATGCCTGATCGTAATAAGGGCTCGCAGGATCGACGCGCGCCGAAGGGATACGCCGGACCTGTGGAGAAGCCGCGAGAGAGCCGCGCCTCGCGATCGAAAGCCAGCCCGGCTCGGCTTGCCGCGCTCGACGTGGTGCGCACCGTGCGCGAGCGCGGGGCGTTCGCTCAGGACGTTATCGGCAAGCGCATCGACGGCTCCTCGCTTTCGCCTGAGGACCGCTCGTTTGCGACGCTGCTCGCATTGGGCGTGGTCAGCTCCGTGGGCACGCTCGACGATGTGCTCGATCGGGCGCTCAGCAAGCCGACGGACGTGCAGCCCGACGTGCGCGACGCCCTGCGTTTGAGCGTGTACGAGATCATCTTCCTGAACAAGACGCCGCATGCAGCGGTTGACCAGGGAGTCGAGCTGGTGCGCTCGTTCGCGCCCAGGGCGGCTGGCCTTGCGAACGCGGTGCTGCGCAAGGTGGTTGCTTCACGCGCGTCCTTCCCGTTCGGCGATCCGACGCGCGACGTGGAAGCGCTGGCTCGCCTGCATGCTTTCCCCGTTTGGCTGGCGCGCAAGCTGGTGCTCGATCTGGGACCCCAGGCGGCGTTGGACTTCATGCGCGCCTCGAACGAGCCGGCGCCGCTGTTCGTGGCGGCGAATGCGGCGAAGACGGACGAAGCCGCCGTGGCCGCCGCGTTCGCGAAGGCGGGAGAATCGACGCAGCCGGTTGAGATCGACGGCGTGCCCGTGCCCGGCTGCCTGCGCGTGAAGGACAACCGCGCGTTGTTGCTGCCCGAGGTCAAGCAATTGTTCGTGCAGGGAAAGATCCTTGTTTCCGATGCCGCGTCCCAGCTGGTGGCTGCGTCCGTCCTGCCGCAGGACAAGCCCGCGTCCATGCTGGAAGTGGGCGCCGGTCGCGCAACGAAGACCATCTTGCTGCAAAGCGCGGCGCAGCGCACGTGGGGGTCGCAGATCGAGTCGTACGTGACGCTGGACAATCACGGGTTCAAGACGAAGCTGCTGCTCGAGCGCGCCGCGCGGTACGGCTCGTGCGTGTCGGAGGCGCTGACGGGCGACGCCCTGGCGTTGGGCAACGTGGTTCGCGATCGCCTGTTCGACGTGGTGTTCATCGACGCGCCGTGCTCGGGGCTGGGAACGCTGCGACGCCATCCCGAGATTCGCTGGCGCTTGCAGCCCGAGGACGTGGCCGCGTTCGCGAAGACGCAGCTGGGCATGCTGCGCGCCGCCGCCGGGCATGTGGCGCCGGGCGGAACGCTGGCGTACGCGACGTGTACGGTGACCTGCGAGGAAGACAACCAGACGGTGAAGGCATTCCTCGCGAGCGAAGAGGGGCAGCGCTTTCAGCTGGCTCCCATTGCCGGTCGCTCGTGCTTGGCTACGCGGCTTGCGCCGGGGTCGTCGGACGCGCATTTCGCCGTAAGGTTCGCGCGCGTTTCGTAGAGGACGCGAAGGGTCGTGCGTTTTTCTCCGTCCAGCGCACGCGCAAAGGCGTTCCGTGGTAGGTTTTGACGGTTTGCGGTCGTCGTGGACGTGTCGCAAACCGCATCCGATCTTCCAGTAATTTTCTATGATTTTTTGACCTGGTGTAATGCTGGGCCATCTGGTTGTGGTCGCAAGCAAGGGACTCTGCAACAACCTCAAACCGTCAAAACCTGCCAGCGAACGCGGTTTTTCGTGCGCAGGACCGTGCTGGGCAGGAGAACGGGCGGGTCGATGGCCTGTTCGCGGGATCGTGCTGGGCGGGCGAACAGGGGCGGGTCGATGGCCCGTTCTCCGGCGAACAGCGCGAAGCAGGCCATCGGCTTCGCCCCTTCGCCTTGCTCGTTTGCGTCGATTTCATAGTGAAACAATATGGAATAGCGATCGAACGAGGGCAGTGCTATCATTGCGGATCGTTCGCGCCGTCGTTTCGCGGCGCGCAAGGGCGTGGCAGTACGATACGGAACTCAGGAGGAACCTCGTGGAAGAGCAGCAACAAAACGCGCGCGGCGGGCTGCGCCCCAGTCAGCTGCTGATGGTGGGCGGCATGCTGTTCTCTATGTTCTTTGGAGCGGGGAACCTGATCCTGCCGCCGCTTTTGGGCTTGCAGGCGGGCACCGAAGCCGTCCCGGCTATGGCGGGCTTTCTGCTTGCGGGCATCGGCCTACCCGTGCTGGGCATTGTGGCCGTGGCCCTGTGCGGCGGCGTGCGCGAGCTGGCGGGGCGCGTGAGTCCTTTGTTCGCATCGGTGTTCATTGCGCTCGTGTACCTGACCATCGGCCCGTTTCTGGCTATTCCGCGCACGTCCTCTACGGCGTACGAGATGCTGCGGCCTTTGTTGCCGGGACCTGACGTGATCGATCCGAACGTGGCGGCGGTCGTGTTCTCGGTTGCGTTTTTCGCCGTGGCTTTCGTTTTGGCGCTGCGGCCTGGGTTGCTTTCGCGCGTGCTGGGCAAGTTCTCTGCGCCTGCGCTTATCGTGCTCATCGTCTTGGTGGTGGGCGCATCGGTGATCGGAGGCGGGGGAGAAGTTCTCGAGCCGCAGGCTCCGTACAGCGTGAACGCGGCGACGCACGGCTTTTTGACCGGATACCAGACCATGGACCTGCTGGCTGCGCTGTGCTTTGGCATCGTGGTTGCGGCGAACGTGAAGCAGCTGGGCGCGCGCGATCCGAAGCAGGTTGCCGGCGCCATTTCGAGTGCGGGCGTCGTGGCCGGCGTGCTCATGATGGTCATCTACTGCGGCTTGGGATTCGTGGGCGCCACCATGGGCGGCGCGCTGCCCGACGCGACCAATGGCGCGGCCATTCTGGCGGCATCGGCCAGCATGCACTTCGGCGAGGCTGGGGCCGTTATCGTGGCTGCGATCTTCCTGATCGCGTGCCTGAACGTATGCACGGGCTTGATCTCGTGCTGCTCCGAGTACTTCTTCGAGGCCGTCCCGCGCGTGCCGTTGATTGCCTGGGCGGCTGCGTTCGCCGTGTTCAGCTGCGCCGTTTCGCTTTTGGGGCTGGACGCGATCCTGGCGTTTTCCGCGCCGCTTCTGGGCGCGTTGTACCCGCCGGCTATCGTGCTGGTAATCATGGGCCTCGTGCACGCTCGTTGCGACAAGCTGTCGCTCATGTGGCCGTGGGCGGTGCTGTCGACGGCCGTGTACAGCGTGGTTGTGGGTCTGCGCGACGCGTTTGCGCCCGGCGCATGGCTGCCGCTCGATGCGCTGCCGTTTGCGGACTTCGGCCTGGGATGGGTGCTCATAGCCTTTGCGGGCGCCGCCGTGGGCGCTGCATGGTCGCTAGCTCGACGTCGGCGCGAATCGCGTTGCCAGCAAGGCTGATTCGCTGATCACGCCCTCGTCGAGAAACGTTTCCAGCAGCATGGGCGGAACGGTCCTTCGCATGCGCTGGCCGAAACGGGATCCGAAGAGCTGCTCGGTTGTCATGTCGGGCAGGTGCTCGGCGCGATAGGCCAGCAGGGAAAACACTCCGCCAAGCGCGAACTCGATGGCAAGCGACGAGTTGAATCCTAGATTCGCCTCGTCAATGCCAAGCATGCCGATCCAAGCTTGCTTCATGGCGCGCTTGAGCGTTCCCTGCAACTGCGGGGATCCGTGTTTTCCGGCTATCAGGCTGAGGCGATCAAGGTGCACGTGGTATTTGGGGTCGCACAGCAAGGCGTCCAGGTTGCTTTTCGGGTCGATGATCTCCCTGAACACCGCAACCATAAGATCGGTTGGCAGCATTTGCTCGACGGCGTCTTTCGCTAGCTCGCCAAGGTTGCCGTAGTGGTAGTAGAACGCGTTTTTGTTGAGGCCCGTCGATCGTAGGATATCCGCCACCGAAAGCGCCGCGTAAGGCTTTTCGGCCAGCAGCGTCCAGAATGCGTCCCTCATGCGGTCGACGGCGGGGACGTCCTGCCCTTTTTTCGGTCGCGGCACGGTTTCCTCCTTGCTATGAGCGCTTTGCTCATTTGTAATTGGTCGTTTTCCCGTGATTTGCATATTTTTATTGGACGCATAGGCCAATAAAATCATCCTAGAACAGATGGCGAAGGGTCGTCAAGCACCGCGGTTCCCGCATGCGGGCTCTTCGAAGCAAGCCGCGCTCAAGCGCGCGGGGAGGGGACGTGATGCCATGGAAACGCAGACGCGTGCGAATGGGCGGCCTATGGTCGAATTCAAAGGCGCGGTTCAGAGGTTCGGCAGGAAAACGCCTTTGGCGGACGGCAGGCGCACCGTACTGGATCGGGTGAACCTGCGCGTCGACCGGGGCAGCATTCTCTGCCTGCTGGGGCCTTCGGGGTGCGGCAAAACCACCATGGTCAACCTTATTATGGGCGTGACGGTGCCGGCGGCGGGCGAGGTGCTGGTCATGGGCGAGCGCGCTCCGTACCCTACGGCGCGCGCCCGCGTGGGCTACATGCCGCAGGAGGATGCGCTCTACGACGACATCACCGCCGAGGAGAACCTGCGGTTCTTCGGCGCGATGAACGGGCTTTCGGGTGCGCGGCTGGACGCGCGCATCGGCGAGATGCTGAAGTTCGGTCGCTTGGAAGACGATCGCAAGAAGCTGGTGTCGGCGTTTTCGGGCGGCATGAAGCGAAGGCTAAGCCTGGGCGTGGCGATGCTGCACGAGCCTGAGCTGCTGGTGCTCGACGAGCCAACGGTGGGGCTTGATCCCGATCATAGGCGTCGCATCTGGGATGCGTTTTCCGCGATGGCGGGCGAAGGGGCCACCATCATCGTGACGACGCACGTCATGGACGAAGCGGTTCGGTGCGACCAGATAGCCATGCTGCACGGCGGCCGCATCATCGCGAACGCATCGCCTGCCGATATCCTTGTGCAAACGGGAGCCGACAATCTGGAGGATGCGTTCCTTATCCTAGAGGGCTCGTCTGAAGGGAAGGAGGCCGATCATGCGTAAGACGCTCGCGGTTGCTCGCCGCATCCTCTCGCAGTTCATGCACGATAAGCGCACCATCGCGCTTCTGTTCGTGGCGCCCATCGTGGTGCTGTGGCTGCTGTCGGTGCTGCTGGGCGCCGACTCCTACCAGCCGCGCATCGCCACGGTTTTGCTTCCGTCTTCATATCAGCATGCGCTCGAGGCGCAGGATGCGCGCGTGTCGGACGTGGGGGTCGACGAAGCCGAGCGTCTGCTGCGCTCCAATAACGTGGATGCGGTATTGCGCATGAAAGGCGACGCGACGCTGGAGATATGGGCCGAAGGCAGCGATTCCACCAAGACCGCTGCCGTGATGGCGTGCGCGTCGTCTGCCATGGCCGACGTGCAAAAAGACGCGGCGGATCAGATGGAAGCGGACATCGAGGCGAAGAAGGACGAAATCGAGCAGGCTCGGGAGGACGCTGAATCCAAGCAGGTCGAACTGCGCAGCGCTATCGAAGAGGTGGCGCTCTCGCTTCCGCCGAGCGCTTTGGCGAAGATGCCGGAGTCGGTGCGCGACATGTTGGACGGATCGCTTGCGAGCACCGTTTCGGCTGAGGATTTCGCCCTTGACCCTTCGTCGTACATGCCGGTGAAAGAGGTGGAGACCTCGTATTTGCACGGTAGCGAGGATTGGAAGATGTTCGACTTCTACGGGCCGGTGTTCATCGGGGTGTTCTTGTTCGCGTTCACGTTCATCACAAGCGGCATGTCGCTGGTGAACGAGCGCGGCGCGGGAACCATGGCGCGCTTTCTGGCGACGCCGGTCAAGCCGACGCAGATCTTGGGCGGCTACTCCATTGGATTCGGCGCGCTGGCGCTTGCGCAATCGGGCGTGATCCTGGCGGTGGCGTTGGGGCTGATCGGTTTTCCCAACGAAGGCAACCTGGGCTTGGTCGTGGTGACGGCGGTGTCGATGGCGCTGGTGTCGGTGACGTTGGGGCTTTTGGTGTCGGGCCTGGCCAGCAACGCGTTTCAGGTTATCCAGCTCATGCTCTTGTTCGTGGTGCCGCAGATACTGCTGTGCGGCTTGTTCGACCTGTCGAGCGCGCCGGGCTGGCTTCAGGCGCTGGGCCAGTGCATGCCGGTGACGTACGGGGTGGACGCCCTGCGCGCGGTGATGCTGCGCGGTGCCGATTTCGCGGCGGTCTGGCCCGATCTTGCGGTTCTGTGGGGATTCGTGGCAGCGTTCTTCGTGCTGGCGGCGCTGGGCTTTCGCAAGAAGCGCGCCCGGGTGCGGTAGCGGACGGGGTTGGGGTCCTTGCGCTGCACGGTTTTGCCCTCAATGTTGCGCTTGACTCGGCATGCTTCGGCCTCGCCTTCGCACGACCTGGCAAAACGATCGCGTGACGCAAGTCCCCGAGGGCGGGGCGCTCAAGGAACTCGCGATACGCGACATTGGGGGCAAAACCGTGCGGCAAACGCGGCCCTGCGCGGTGCCGCCAACCTGAATGGACGCTTCGGCTGCACGACTGGGCGCATGTGGTCCGGTTGTGCTTTGCGGGTGCGGATTATCGTATCGGCTTGGGAGCTCCAGTCCGCGTGTTGTCACGCCAGCCTGCCCCCGCCCCCGCATCACGCGCGTTTTGGCGCGCAGAACGCGAGGACTTTACCGCTTGCTCGTCCGCGCGCACGCGGTAACGGGTAAAATAAATGCTTTGCAAAGTATCGCTGGTATGTTCGGAGGTCGTCCCGCATGGTCGAACGCGCAACAGAGGAAACAACGGAGAAGCCCGAAGGGGCGGCGTTCGCGCACGGGTCGCTGGGGCTGCTCGCGCCAAGCTGGTGGGAGCCTGAAGAGGGGGAGCCTGCCCCCGAACCGTGGCTCACGCCCGACGAAGCGCTCGACCGCTTCCTCGATTGGGTGGCGTCGCGCGGCATCGACTTGTGGCCCCATCAGGAAGAAGCGCTCATGGCGCTCATGATGGGCGATCACGTTATCCTGGGCACGCCCACGGGTTCCGGCAAGTCGATGGTCGCGCTGGGCCTGCACTTCATGGCGCTTGCCACGGGTCGACGCGCGTACTACACAGCTCCCATCAAAGCTCTGGTCAGCGAGAAGTTCTTCGATTTAGTGGACGTGCTGGGGCGCGAGAACGTGGGCATGATCACGGGCGACACGCACATCAACGCGCAGGCGCCGGTCGTGTGCTGTACGGCCGAGATCCTGGCGAACGAAGCGCTGCGCGAGGGCGAGCGCGCCGACGTGGGCTGCGTTGCCATGGACGAGTTCCATTTCTACGGCGACGCCGACCGCGGATGGGCGTGGCAGGTTCCCTTGCTCACGCTGCCGAAAACGCAGTTCTTGCTGATGAGCGCAACGTTGGGCGACGTCTCGAACATCGCGAGCTCGCTCAAGGAGCGCACGGGCGTCGACGTCGACGTGGTGGCCGACGCCCCGCGCCCCGTTCCGCTGTCGTACGAATACGTGGAAATGCCGCTCGAAGGCACCGTGGAGTTGGCGCTGCGCAACGGCGAGGCTCCGCTCTACATCGTGCATTTCTCGCAGGATGCGGCGCTTGCCACGGCGCAATCGCTTTCGAGCTTCGGCGTGGCGTCGAAGGAACAGCGCGAGGACATCAAGCATGCCATGGCCGGCACGCGCTTCACCACGGCGTTCGGCAAAACGCTCAAGCGCCTGCTTTCAAGCGGCGTCGGCGTGCATCACGCCGGCATGCTGCCTCGGTATCGCTTGCTGGTGGAAAAGCTTGCTCAACAGGGACTTCTTCCCGTCATCTGCGGTACGGACACGCTGGGCGTGGGCATCAACGTGCCCATTCACACCGTGCTTTTGACGGCGCTCACGAAGTTCGACGGCTACAAGATGCGCCGTCTGCGCGCCCGCGAGTTCCATCAGATCGCGGGCCGCGCGGGTCGCAGCGGCTTCGACACCGAGGGCGTGGTGCTGGCCGAAGCTCCCGAGCACGACATCGAGAACGCGAAGCTGGTGCAGAAAGCCGGCGGCGATCCGAAGAAGCTGCGCAAGATCAAGAAGAAGCAGCCGCCCGAAGGGTTCGTCACCTGGAACAAGCAGACGTTCGAGCGCCTGATCGAGGCCACGCCCGAAACGCTCAAGCCGCGCATGAAGATCACGCATTCGATGGTGCTGTCGGAAGTGGTGCAGGGCGGCGACGCCTACGCGCGCGTCCGCAAGCTCATCGCCGATTCCGCTCAAACCGACGAAGAGAAGGCCGCCCTGGTCGTGCGCGCGGACGACATATTCGCCACGCTCGTGAACGCCGACGTGGTGGAGCGCGTGCAGGCCGAAGATGGAAGCACGGAATACGTCACCACCGTCGATCTTCCCGAGGATTTTGCGCTTGATCAGCCGCTTTCGCCGTTTTTGCTGGCTGCGCTGGAGCTGCTGGACCCGGAAAGCGACACGTACGCCCACGACGTCATCTCCATGGCCGAGGCCACGCTGGAAAACCCGCGTCAGGTGCTGCGTGCGCAGGAGCGGCAGGCGAAGGATCGGGCCATGGCCGACATGAAGGCCGACGGGGTGGACTACGAGGAACGCTTGGAGCGCATCGCCGAGATCACGTACCCCAAGCCGCTCGAAGATCTGCTGGGCGCGGCGTTCGAGCGCTATTGCCAGGAGGTGCCGTGGGCGCGCGATTTCCAGCTGGAGCCGAAGTCGGTCCTGCGCGACATGCTGGAAACCGCCAGCGACTTCAAGGGCTACGTGCAGCGTTACGGCATCGCCCGGTCGGAGGGGCTGCTGCTGCGCTACCTGGCCGACGCGTACCGGGTGATCGCGCGCACGGTGCCGGTGGACAAGCGCAACGATCGGCTGGAGGACGTCATCGCATGGCTGGGCTTCGTGGTGAGGTCGGTGGACTCCAGCTTGATGAATGAATGGGAGAACGCGGGGTCGGCCTTGGACGCGGCTGCGCCGGTGGACGCTGACGAGGTGGTGACGGATCGGCGCGGCGTGACGGTGCTCGTTCGCAACGCGCTGTTTTTGCGCGTGCGGCTGGCTGCGCAGGAGCGCGCGGCGGAGTTGGGCCGCTTGGACCAGGATTGGGGCTGCGGGGAGCCGCGTTGGCAGCGCGCCTTGGATTCGTACTACGAAGCGCACGACGAGGTGCGCATCGACGGCGATGCGCGGTCGATGGCCTATCTGGAGATCGACGAGTCCGAC
>NZ_DBFOSR010000033.1:0-8281 GCF_048427265.1 Paraeggerthella sp. | reverse complement strand
AGGTTCTCCTATTTCGTGGAGGACGTCGGAAAACGCGGCGGGCGGCATGATGAAGATCAGGTTATCGTAGATTTCTTTATCCGCGCCTCCCCACCAGGCAGGCGCGTTTTGCAGAATATCCTCGAGCGCTTCTTTGGGCATGCAAAGGACGGGGATAGCGAAGCCAAAGCAGCTGCGCATCATCGACTCGATCTTATCGGTGCATCTTTCTGCGCTGTCGCTGCTTGAGAACAATGCGTTACCGCTGTTCAAATACGTTTTGACTTCCTTGAAGCCAAGTTCTTCGAAGCGTTTCTTCAGCTCTTTCATAGGAATCGTGTTTTTACCGCCGACGTTCACGCCGCGAAGAAACGCAACATACCTTTTCACCGTGCCGCCTTTGCAAGAGTTTTGATTCGATTGTCACCTATTGAAAGCGTGCGCGCAAGGGGCTTTGCAGCGGTACAATAGCAAGGCTTTGATGCGATTCGCGAGAGAGGAGCGCGGCCGTGGGGCTGTTCATGACGTTGGGGGATGCTTCGCCTGAAGAGGCTGCCAAGCTGTGGGGAGACGATATCTTCTCTCGAGCGAAGGATGCGAATCCTGATCGCTTGCGCGTGTTCGACTTGCATTGCGATACGCTCGATCGCCTGGTTCTTTCGGGCGATCCTGGGGTCCCGGGCGGATTCGCCGAGCATGATGCGGCGATCCCTCGTTCGCGCATGAGTTCGCTGGTGGACAATGCCGCCCATGTTTCGCTTGCGCGCACCGCGTCGCTTTCCTGGTGCCAGTGCTTTGCAGTGTTCGTCCCCGACCAGCTGCAAGGCGATGCAGCGTGGGCGCTTTTCGAGCGTGTGGGAAGGTTTTGGGAGATGTCTTTGGAGCGTCATCGCGATGCGATCGCGCGCGTGCGCGACGTGCGCGAGATCGAGGACGCGTTCAAGGCGGGCAAGACCGCCGGGATGCTCACCGTGGAGGGTGCGTCGTTTCTTCAGGATGACGGAAAGGCGTCGGCGCGCCTTGACGCGTTGGCGGAAGCCGGGGTGCGCATGGTCACCCTTACCTGGAACGGCCGGAATGCGTTGGGAAGCGGCAACGAAACGCTCGACGGATTGACTTCGTTCGGGGGCGCGTGCGTGCGCGAATTGGAAGCGCGCGGTATCGTGGTGGACGTTTCCCATCTGAACGAGGCGGGTTTCAGGGACGTATGCGCGATAGCATCCCGACCCTTCGCCGCTTCGCACTCGAACGCGCGGGCGATATGCGACCATCCGCGCAACCTGGAGGATTGGCAGTTGCGCGAGATTGCCGACTGCCAAGGCATCGTCGGCTTGAATTTCTGCCGGGACTTCCTATCGGACCTGCATGCCGATCCTTCGCCTGACGACGTGCTGCGTCACGTCGATCGCATCTTGGAAACGGCAGGGGAGGACGTGCTTGCGCTCGGTAGCGACTACGACGGCTGCGACGTGCCCAGCTGGCTCGATCCATGCGATCGCGTCGCCGACTTGCACGCGCTGCTCGAGCGACAGTTCGGGCCGAACGTTGCCGACAAGGTGTTCTTCGAAAACGCGCGCGCCTTCTTCGACCGCATGGGGTAGCGGCCTCGCCCGAAACGCCGGTTCGATTATCTTCGGGTAAGTAGCGTTCTGGTGGTGCGCCCGAATCCCGAGCGCTCCCGTGGCTTCCGGTCGCGCTTGCTTACCGGTAGCACGTAACCGTCATGCGCGCGATCTGCTTGCCCAGGTCGTCCTCGACGACAACGGTGTAGAAGGCCAGGTGACTGCCTGGCTTGTCGCATGTGGCAGTCGCGGTCAGCTTCGACCCTTTCGTCGAGCGGAGGAAGCTGATGGCATGGTCTACGGAAACGGTGGGCTTTTCGCCGATGTTGCAGGCTATGGCCAAGGCGAAGTCCGCCAACGTGAAGATGGCTCCGCCCATGACGCTTCCCATTGCGTTTCGGTGCACGTCCGACAGTTTCATGTCGCACACGGCTCGTCCCCTGCATCCTTCGACCACGCGGCAGCCAGCTGCTTGGGTGGCGAAGCGATCGTTCTCGAACACGGCTGCGATTTCTTCAAGGGAAGGGTTTTCGGAAAGCATGGGCGTCTCCTTTTCCGGGTACTCGATGCGAACGCCCCGACGAAGCCGGGGCGTTGCGAGGTTGCGTCAATGTGCGGTCGGGTTTATTCCGCGGGAGTTGCAACGGCGGCGTACAGCTCCAGGTAATCGCCGTCCGTCACGGTAACGGTTTGGGATCCCCCTGCGATCACGTACTTCGTCTGCGTAATGGAATCGCTGTCGAAGTCGAGATCCTTCATGACGAACGCCGCGCTGTCCTGCGATGCGTTCGCGGACGCCTCGGCGCTCACCGTGACGGTGTACGTTCCGGCGGGGATATCGACTCCCACGCGATACAGCCCGTTCTCGTAGGGAGCCGCGGGGGCGAAGCTCGCCGCCTTGCTCGGGTACATGCGCAGCTCGTCTTTGCCGGGCAGGAAGGCGATCGCGTCGCCGGCCTCAAGCTGTGCGAAGTAGTTGCCGAAATACGAGACCGCCAGCTCAAGCGAATAGGTTCCCGTGTCGTCGTCGCGATCGAACACGTAGTAGGTGCCCTCGGCATCCGAGCTTCCTTCGAGGAAGTAGAGTCCCGGCTCGATGTCCTTTCCCGGGCCTATCTGGTACACGCCGGCTGTGCAGCGACCGTCCTCGACGGTGCTCGGAAGATCGCCCACCGCTTTCTCGATATCCTCGAGCGTAAGCCCTTCGTAGCGGCTGGTGCCGTAGTCGTCCGGGTTGCCATTTTCGTAGGAATGGTTGTACCCGTATCCCGGTCCGTCGTAGCGAGGGTCGAACGAATCGTTGTAGCTGCGATCGAAGTACAGGGCTCCGCACGCTACGCAGCCGACGCATCCGCCAACGCCCAAAACGAACGCCAGCAGGCACCCGCAGAGCACCCAAGGCCATACCTTCTTCTTTTGCGGTGGCTGCGCGGCGGCCGGGTAGGCCGGGTAGGGAGGCTGCACGGGGTACGGGGGCTGCGGCTGCGGCGGCTGGCCCGCCGACGCGTAGTGCGGCGAGGGCGCGCCGGCGTAGGGGGATTGCGGCTGCTGCGGCTGGGGGCCGCCGTATGTCGGGGGCTGCGGCAGCTGGCTCGTGCTGCTGTAGGGCTGCTGGCCGTAAGGCGGCGCGGGCTGGTCGTTTTGCTGGTCGCCCTCGGGGCGCTCGGGTTCGTTCATGTGACCCTCCTGAAACTCTTCGTTGCGGCGTGCGGTGACGTGTCGCGGGCTTTGCTAGGCTTGTTCGCACCCAGCTTCTTCGGTAAGGAAAACTTCGGCGCTTTCCTCGATCAATTGCACGGCTCCTTGCGCGCAGGCGCTTACGCACAGGCCGCAGCCTATGCAGTAGCGTGCATCGAAAGCAAGCGTCCCGTCTGCGGGGTCTGGGTAGCGCGCGCCGGTCGGGCAGACGGCCGCGCAGTCAAGCGCGTTCGTGCACAGCGCACGGTCGGTGCAGGATATGACAACCGGTATGTTCGGAGCGATGGCGGGCTCGCGGTCGATGGCTTCGAGCAGCATGCGCCGTTTGGGATGCATGGTCTGCTTCGTGTGTCCTTCGGGGGCGAAGTCGTTGAACTGCGGGCTTTCGTTGAGGTTGAGCCGCGCTCGCGCCCGTGCGCGCTCCTTGCGCTCGTAAAATTGCTGCAAAACGTCCGAGTTGCGCAGACGGCGCTTGCCCGAGGCGACGTCTGCCACGTCGGCCGCCAGATTCGTGAACGCGCTGCGTCGATCGACCCCTTCGGGATTCGCCAGATCTTTGACCAGGTTCTCCTTTTCAGGGATTGTTTCAAGGTAGCCCACCTTGCGTCCCGTCCACTGCTCCGCCGTGGCAATGGCGTGCGTGAACAGCATTTCGCCGAACTCTCCCGCCCGGTCGCAGTCTGCGCAGTAAGCTAGGTCCCCCGCGATGCTCACGGGGATGTTCTCGGCCAAAACGAGCGTCCAGAACTCCGGGGAAAGCGTGGCCAGGCAGGGCAGCACCACCACGTTGGCGGCAGGCTGGAATCCGGGGAAGATGTTCTCCTTGCAGGTGATCACCACGTCCTCGCCGCGCAGGGCGATGCGCCGCACGCGGGCGTGCAGGTCGATCATCGTCACGCGCGTAGAGGTGAACGCGTCGCAGATTCCCAGGCAGATGCCGCAGTTCGTGCAGGCTTGCGCATCGATGACGGGCAGTTCCTCGGAGTCGAATTCAATGGCGCCGTGGGGGCATGCGCGTGCGCAGCGGTCGCATGCCGAGCCCCGGAATCGCGTGCAGAAATCCCGCAGCACAAGAATGCGCTGCGGGTGCACGGTCCGCTCATCCTGCGTGTTGTCGGCGACCTCAGCCACCGAACGCCTCGCTTGCCACCTGGTCGATGCGCGCAAGCACGTCCTCGCGCGGCAGAAGTTCGATGCTCTCGAACAGCGGCGGCGACACCATGTTGCCGCATACGGCCACGCGCAGGGGCTGGAACAGCAGCTTCGGCTTCAGTTCCAGCTGCTCGCCCATGGCGCGGCATGCTTCCTGCAGCGCTTCGGCTTCCCAGGCCACGCTTTGGTCGGCAAGCACGCCGCGGCAGGCCGCCAGAGCTTCGTCGGCGCGAGCGCCCTCCTTCTTGAGCACCTTGTTGACGCTCTTTTCGTCAAGTTCGCGCACTTCGGGTCCCCAGAACATGAAGCCCAGCTTGGAAACCACGTCGTCGAGGCGCGTCAGGCGTTCCGCCACCAGGGGATACAGCCCCAGGTAGAACTCGGCGCGCGCAGAGATGTCCTCCGGCGTGGCGCCCAGCTCCAGCAGCCAGGGAAGCGACGCCTGCACCCAGGCGTTCGCGCCCATGTCCTTGATGTACTGGCCGTTCATCCAGTCCAGCTTCGTCTCGTCGAACACGGCGTCTTTCTTGGTCACGCGGTCCAGGCTGAAGCGCTCGCACAGGGTGGCGCGGTCGACGAGCGTCGTCTCGCCGTCGAGCGACCAGCCCAGAAGCGCCAGGAAGTTCACCATGGCGTCGGGCAGGTAGCCGCGCTCGCAGAACTCCTCGACCGAGGCCGCGCCGTGGCGCTTCGACAGCTTCTTGCCGTCCGGCCCCAGGATCATCGACAGGTGCGCGAACGTGGGCACGTCGAAGCCGAGCGCCTCGTAGATGAGGATCTGGCGCGGCGTGTTGGACAGGTGGTCGTCGCCGCGGATGACGTGAGTGACGCCCATGTTCGCGTCGTCGCACACCACAGCGAAGTTGTAGGTGGGGGAGCCGTCCGTGCGCACGACGATCATGTCGTCCATCACTTCGGCCGGGAAGCTCACGTGGCCGTACACGGCGTCGTCGAACTCGATGGGGCCGTGGTTCTCGGGCACGCGCAAACGCCACACATGCGGCTCGCCTGCGGCGATGCGCGCAGCTGCGTCAGCGGGGTCGATGCAGCGACAGGTGCGGTCGTAGCCGGCGTAGCCGCCTTCGTTCGCCTCGGCTGCGGCGCGCTTGGCGTCGAGCTCTTCTTTCGTGCAGAAGCAGGGGTACACGCTGCCGCGCTCTTTCATGAGTTCGAGCGCTGCGGCGTACGTGTCCATACGCTGGGTTTGGAAGTACGGTCCGGCCTGGCCGCCCACCTCGGGGCCTTCGTCCCAGTCAAGGCCGAGCCACTTCATGGCATTGAGGATGACCTGCACGTTTTCTTCGGTGGAGCGCTCGGGGTCGGTGTCTTCGATGCGCAGGATGAAGTCGCCGCCCATCGCGCGGGCGAACGCCCAGTTGTAGATGGCCGTACGGGCTCCGCCTACGTGCAGCCGCCCGGTGGGCGACGGGGCGAATCGAACGCGAACTTTCTTCTCGTCTGTCATAGCCGTGGTAATCCTCCAGTTGAATAACGTCATGTTCAAGCCGAAGCACGGGCTTCGGCGATACTTGCAAGTATAGACAACCCGAAGGCCGGAGCAAACCGCGGCTGGCCCATCCTCACTCAAAATGCTCGACCGAGCAGCAGCAGGAAGCTGCTCGCGCACGGGTCGCGCAGCGCCGAGAACCTCGCCGTCCGCTTTCTTAACGGGGAAGGCTCCGGCGCCGCAGCGCCGTTCCCGTGAACGCGGCGATCAGGGACAGCGCGCCCGTGACCGTCAGCCAGACGGCCCCCATTCCCATCCAGAATGCGGGCGGGTACATGGTGATGAGCAGCGACTCGTACGAGAACGTCCAGGTTCCGTCGGCGAAGAACAGCGAGTGGAACGCGGCGAAAAAGCCGTTGAAGTCGACGACCACCCAGGCGGACAGCGCGGCGAACACGGCCAGCACGACGATCCCCGCGCAGGCCAGCGCGCCGCCCACAGCCCGTTTGCCAGCGCGTATGCCCAGGTAAACGCAGAACGCGACAGCGGCGAGGGCAACGGCGGCAAAAGCGACGCCCGCAGCCGCTATCACGCGGTGCACGTCGTCGAGGTGCGAGAGCGCTTCGGGGTTGAGCGTGTAGGCGTCGGGCGCGGCGGCAAGGGCTGTTTCGTCGGCTTCGGCGTAGGGCGTCTGCGCGTTGCGGTTGACGTCGCGCAGCATGGCGAACACGGCTTCCCGGTCGTTGGACCCCACGGTGTAGTCGCGCGTTGCGACGGCGGCTTGCACCAGATCGTCGTGCGAGAACGGCGTCGACGGGTTGTCCGCGCCGCTGAACATGCCGGCCAGCATGCCGGTGGTTTGCGGCAAGCAGCACGCGCCGAGCCCCGCCGCCACGAACGTGACGGCTAGGGCGATGGCGGCAATCCCCTGCGCAAGGCCGTGCTTTGCCCCGCGCCTTGTTTCGTGCGACGGCATCTTCGGCTCCCTTAGTCCTTGTCAACCCAGATGGTGGCGGCGGTCATGCCCTGCATGTCCTTCGAGATGGTGGGCAGGGGCCCCAAGCGGCTGAACACGCCCTGGAACACGCCGTCGTACAGGTACAGGCCGTTCAGGTTGTTGTACATCTGCGGATCGAAGGGCACCTGGTCGTCGGAAAGCCCGTCTATCCCCGTGTCCGGCGGCAGCGTGAGCGTCTTGAAGGGGCGGATGTAGCGCTGCACGATGAAGGGGTAGCCCGCGCGTCCGTTCGCGAAGCGGTCGACCAGCTCTTCCCAGCGTTCGGGCGAAACGGCGCAGCCTGCGTAGACATCGTCGGCCCCGTAGTGGTCGGTGGGCTTGATGATCCATTCGTCCTTGTTCGCGCGGATCTGATCGACGTTGACGTGGTCGTCGTCCAAGAACGCGGTCAGGGGCACGGTTCTCTCGACGAACGAGATCTCGTCGGCGTCCAAGAACTCGATGGTGCGCTTGTCGAACAGAGCTTTGAATATCTGCTTGTCGTGCACGATGTGCCCGGCGAAGCTGCCGATGAGCGCCACCTTCTCTGCGCGCACGGCGTTGATGAGCTGCTGCGAGTCGTCCCAATGGTCGATGACGTCGTTCGTGACGCAGCGGCGCCAGATGGCGTTGACGGGCTTGCCTTCGGCGTCGCGCAGCGTTTCGCCGTCGAAGCTCAGGTCGCGCACATCGGCCACGACGCAGTCCACGCCGCGGCGCTTGAACAGCTCGGTGTAGATGTGGAACTCGTCGACCACGCCGTTTTCCAGGTAGTCGCAGATGGCGAAGCGGGGGTTGTCCACCTTGTGCTCGTAGGTTTCGTAGATGGACAGAAACGCGTCGACCCAGGACTCGAACAGCTCGCAGCCTTCCACGCGGTGGTTGCGGGAGAACGCTTCGAATGCGGGAGAGCTCGCGATGGAGTTCGTGATCTCGCGGTTCTCGTTCATACCCGAGGACCCGTCGCCGTTGAACTCGCAGAACTCCATGCGGTAGTCGTCTTCGTTCAGGAAGGTGTCCACGCGCGCGAAGGGCAGCAGGGAGTCGTAGCCGCGCGGCAGCAGGATGAGCTCTTCAAGGCGCGGATCGAAGTCGAACACGCGGCGGTACTGGGGGTCTTCCAGGTAGCGCGCGATCACCTTGCACAGGATGCGGTGCGAGGTTTCGGCCGTTTCCTTCATAGTGCGGTACGTTTGCGCGTTGAACAGGCGCGGGACGTACGAGCAGGCCACAACGCGGTGGTGCACGATGGCGGTGGAGCTTTGCATGTAGTCGTACGCGGCGCGTCGGCCGGCTACGTCGCCGTCAAGGCGCTCGAGGATGTCGAAGTACTCGCGGGTGTATTCGGCGTTGGTTGGCATGGCGATCCTTTCGCAGACCCGCCCGTGGAAGCGTCGGGCAGGGGGTTCACGTTTGGAAAAAAGTGTAGCACGAGCCGATCGCCCG
>NZ_DBFOSR010000032.1:0-40234 GCF_048427265.1 Paraeggerthella sp. | reverse complement strand
CGGTTGCTAGCGCTTCGCCTCCAGCTTCGATCGCAGCTCGCGCAGGGCATTGCCGCGATGAGACACCGCGTTCTTCTCTTCGGGAAGCGCCTCGGCAAGCGTACGGCCATCCGCGAACACGTCCGGCAGGAACAGCGGGTCGTACCCGAAGCCGTTGCTCCCCCGCTCCTCATGCCCGATCCGGCCCTCCACGGTACCTCGCGCCACCGTCTCCGAACCGTCTTCGTCGATCAGCACGAGCGTGCACACGAATCGCGCCGTACGGTCGCGATCGGGCACGTCCGCAAGCGCTGAGAGAAGCTTGGCGTTGTTGTCGGCATCGGTGGCGTCTTCGCCTGCGTAACGAGCCGAGTACACGCCGGGCGCGCCGTCGAGCGCGTCGACCTCAAGACCGGAGTCATCGGCCAAAACGGCCTTCCCGCCGCTCGCTTCGTGCGCCGCGCGCGCCTTGATGCGCGCGTTGCCCAAAAACGTATCGGCATCTTCTGCAGGGTCGGACTGGATCCCCAGCTGACGCAGCGTGCCGAACTCCCAACCGGGAAAGTCCAGCGCCTCGGCGATCTCCTGAGCCTTATGAGCATTGTTGCTTGCGATGACAACCGTTTTCATGCGATGCCTTTCGTCTCTTTCATGCCAGCGGCCTGTAGCTGACGCAAAATGCCTAGGAGCACGGGGGAAAGTCCACGCGCCCGGCGGCGTCGATAGGATTGCGAAACACCCGGCTGCCGAACGTGCGGAATTCTTCGGCATCCTCTCCGGTAGTGTAGAACTCGTAGCGCGGCACATGGTCGCACGAAGCAAGGGCTCCGCGTCGACCGAGTATCTGCATCACGTCGTTCGCGGCTTCCTTAGCCGACGAGATGAGCGTGACATCGCGCCCCACCACGCCGCCTATCAGCGCTTTCAGCAACGGAAAATGTGTGCAGCCAAGCACCAACGTGTCGATATCGCATCGACGGAGCGGCTCGAGATACTCCTTCGCGATTTCCTGGAACGCCGGACGGATGTAGACCTTCGACGCAAGCGAGGTGTAGTTTTCAATGGGTCCCTCGGCCATGCGAATGCCCTGCTCGGCAATCTCGACGAAACGGGGCGTAGCCGTCGAGAACACGGTGATCCCCGCGTCGATGTGGCGGATGGCGTCGGTGTACGCGTTCGAGTCCACCGTCGCCTTCGTTGCAATTACCCCGACCCGGCGACTCTTCGTAGCGTGAACCGCCGCACGAGCCCCAGGTTCCACCACGCCGATGACCGGCACGGGAAACGTCTTTTGAGCATGAGCCAAACCGGCAGCCGTCGCCGTGTTGCACGCGATGACGATGAGCTTGACGCCGCGCTCCACCAGCCAACCGCCGATCTGCTGCACGAATCCGTCAACCTCGGACAACGAGCGAGGCCCGTAGGGACAGCGAGCCGAATCTCCCAGGTACGTGATAGACTCGTGCGGAAGGGCCTTCGCGATCTCGCGCGCAACGGTAAGCCCGCCAAAGCCTGAATCGAACACGCCGATCGGCGCGTTGTCGTAAGGAATGCGCAATCCGCTCTCGCGCGACTCGGTAGATGTTCGAAGATCGTCCATGCATCCAAGTATACCGCAGGCTCGGTTCATGCACCGAATCGGCACCGGGCTGCCATAGTTTCTGCTAATCTTGCAGCTGCCCTAAAATCCGAACAAACCCCCGAAGAAAGAAGCCCATGAGCTTTCAAGCTATCGAATACCAGATGATCGTGCTGTTTTTAGCCATGGCGCTTGGATTCGTCGCGCGCAAGCTGCACGTCATGAGCGAGGAATCGGACAAGATGCTCTCTCGCCTGGTACTGACCATCACCCTTCCATGCACGATCCTGGCATCCGTCCTCACGCGCGACAGCCTGCCCGATCCCGCCACTATCGGAACCATCCTTTTGTTCTCGTGCCTCGCGTTCGCGCTGGTCCTTGCCATCGCCTTCGCCGTGCCGCTTCTGTTCGGGCTCAATCCCTCGAAACGCGGAACGTACAGCTTCATGCTGGCGTTCGGCAACACCGGCTTTCTGGGATACCCGGTGCTCGAAGCGGTTTTCGGCCGCGAGGCAGTTCTTTACGGAGCGATATTCAACATCCCTTTCAACATTTTGGTGTTTACCGCAGGCGTTATGATGCTCTCCCAATCCGAGCGAAGCCTGAAAGAACAGGTGCGCGAAGGCGCGCGCAACCTGATCAGCCCCAGTCTGATCGCATGCCTTGCAACCATGGCGCTCGCGCTTTTGAACGTGACGGACATCGGCGTGTTCGGCGAAGCCATCGACACCATGGGCTCGATGACCACGCCGGCGGCGCTGCTCATCATTGGATCGAGCCTGGCAACCGTGCCTGTAAAAACAATGGTCACGCACTTCAGAACCTACATCATGGCGGCGTTTCGCCTGTTGATCATTCCCGTATGCATCTGGCTTGCGTTCAGCCCCTTCGTTGCCGACCCGCTGCTGCTCGGCGTGCTGGTCGTGGTGAACGGAATGCCCGTGGCGACGAACGGCACCATCCTATGCCTGCGCTACGGAGGAGATCTGAACACCATCATACGCGGAACGTTCGTGACGACCGCGCTTTCGCTTGTAACCATCCCCGTTCTTGCCGCTTTGGTGGGCGGCGTGTAGGAGCGAACCATGTCCAAGCAACACGAAACGAAAACCAACGCCGTACGCGAACTGGAAGCAGCCCATGCCGACTTCGAAGCGCGCTTCTTCGACTGCCCCGAGGCCCTGTCGGGCGTCGAGGTGGCACAGCTTCTGGGACTCGACCAGGACCGCGTGTTCAAAACCCTGGTCACGCAGGGAAAATCGGGGGAACACTACGTGTTCATGATACCCGTGGCCTGCGAACTCGATCTCAAGAAGGCAGCGGCGGCCGTGAACGAGAAAGCCGTAGCCATGATCAAAGCGCGCGAGCTTTTACCGCTCACCGGCTACGTGCACGGAGGCTGCTCTCCCGTGGGCATGAAAAAGCAGTTCGTCACGACCATCGACGAAACAGCCGAGCTGTTCGAGCGCATCGCCTTTTCCGGAGGGCGCATCGGATGCCAGGTGGAAATGCCGCTTTCCGAACTGGCGCGCATGATGCCGCTTGGCATAGCGGATCTGACCGTGGTATAGCCTACCAGTGGCTAACCACCACGTCACCCGGCTGAATGATGCCGTACAAAGCCGCAGCAGACGAAGGCGGCAGGTTCACGCAACCGTGGCTTCCGCCGCCGTCCTGGTACCTTGTACCGCCGAAATACGGCTGCCAATCGGCATCGTGCATGCCGATCACGTTGCCGACGAACGGCATCCAGTACTGCACGGTGGACTCGTACTTCGAACCGTCCAGGTTCGTTCCCTTCAACACTGACGGAGAAGCCTTCGAGTTGAGCACGTACACACCCGTGGGGGTATTGTGCGCGCCGTTAGGCGTGCCGCTCACGCACGGGGCCTCCCAGATCAGCGCGCCCGAAGCATCGTAGAAGCGAACGTACTGCTCGGACAGGTCGATGTCGCAGTACCGAGCGCCCCAGTCCTGGGCGCCAGCGCCATTGAACGCCGTGCCCGAAGAGAACGTGGGAACCTCCGCGCTCTGCACGCTTCCTGCAGCGACCGCCTCTTTCACCATGGCAAGAAGCGCATCGCGATCGACGTCCCATCCGTAAGGCCCGCCCTGGACGGTAATCACCTTGCCGTCGGGCCGCGTGTACGTACGCGCCGTGCCCACGGTGTCGCACGCGGCAACCACCCCGTCGACCCACGCGGTAAGAGCCTCTTCGTTCAACGTAGCGTTCACGTCTTCGCCGAGCACGACCCACTGAGAAACAAGGTCGGGATTAACAGCGCCCACCTGGGTTCCGCCCATAGTGAGCGTGAGGTTCGCCTTGATCATGGTGTTGGCCGAATCGGCCGCAGCTTTCAGTCGCTGATCGGAGGAGAGGACGGTCGGCTTCTTCAGATGGTCGGCCGTCAGCTTGGCCGTGGGGTCGAGCGCTACCAACGCCTCGTCAGCCGCCCGCACAACCGCATCGGCATCAAGGGCGGTTCCGGGGACCTCTGCTTTCACGACGAATGCGCCTACGGATTCATCGTAGGCAACCGTGGCATCCGTTGGCGGCGTAGCGGTTTCGTTGAACGTTTCCGCAGCCTTACGTACGGCCTGCTCAAGGCCGGATTCGTTGAAGCTTGCAACCAATTTGTCGGTAGCATCGTGCGTGCGCGCCAGCTCAAGGGGCCACGCCCACGGGTTGACATCCGCATGAGCTTGCTGGACGATCTTTTCGGAATCAAGCGACAGACCGGCATCGGCAGCCGTCAACTTCAACGTGAACCCTTGCCCGGTCACGGTAAGCTTGTAATCCTCGACGGAGGATGCCAGAGAACGCTCGGCATCCGCGGAGGACATGAGCGACACGTCCACGTTGCCAATGGCGGAGTTCGGCATGAATCGATCGAAGAAGTACACCGACCCGCCGATGTATGCAGCAGCCGCCAGCGCCACGATCACGCCCAGCGCGATGGCGAGCACCTTCAACGGCCTGCGCCGCCGACGGGGAACGGCCATCGCATCCGCAGAGAGCGTATGGAGCGAGTCGGGGGACGCGTACACCTGCTCGGAAGCGTACATCAACGGATAGTCCTCCGCCTTCGAAGCGGAAGCGGGCGGCATGGCGGCCGTCGCATCGGGAGCCGAAGAATCGGAGGGAACAGGAGAAACTACCTGCTCGGAATCGGTATCGTTCGGACGCTGCGCGCCAGCGGCATGACGGCCGTGCGCAGCCTTGTTATATTTCTTGTCGCTCATAATCTCTCTCATGAGGTCGGGGCGTCGCATTATTGTAGCAAGCAAAAGCTGCTTTTTCTGTAACAAAACGGCAGCAGCTACAACTAACGAGCCGTTCGGCGGCAGCGCGGAAGTCCCGGGGCTGGGCGCGAATCAGGGGCGTTTCCACGCGCTGGGTTGCCACCGACGCGTCCGAACCCGGGCTTCCGCTTGCCTGCGCACGCTTGAAGCAACAGCCCGACGAGCCTGCTCGCCCCATGCGAACCTGAAACAAAAAAAGCCGCCCGATCTGCGATTTCGCACGATCTGGCGGCTTGCTTGTCTTGGTGGAGGCGCGGAGAATCGAACTCCGGTCCATACTACATAATCCATGAGGCTCTACAAGCTTAGTCGTTGGTCGGATTTCGGACGGGCGCGGTCCATCGACAAACGTAGCCCAACCTAGCCGGTTCGATCTTTGCTTGAGCCATACCGGCTACGTGCTCAAGCGCATTCCCCTTAGTTGATGCCGGACCGAGAGTCGGGGAAATCCCAAGGCCGACAGCCAGGTGCGATTAAGCAGCCATGGCGAGCGCCGGAGCGCTCTGAGTGTTGTTCTTGCCAATTAAATTGACGGTACCCCTGTTTAACGTGGCGAGGAGACCACGACCTGCTCCTCATTTCAAACGTACCATGTCGAAACCAGTCGCCCCCTTGCATAAGGCAAGGCCGTTCGCCTGCTCGGCGAAACGTCCAGGGTCGATAAGCCCCACCTTGTCAAAGTCCACGCGACGACATCGCCTGCCGGCGTATCGGAATGCCGAAGCGTCGGATGCGTCGCGAACGTTCATTCTATCCGGTGATCCCGGTTTGTCAAGCGAAGGGCCTCCGAGCGCTTCCCCGAAGACCCTTCAGCTAGGCAACTAGGCAGTTCGGCAAGCAGCCGCTACTTCTTCAAAAGCGAGCTGAAATCAAGGGCGCTCTTGATGTCGTCGAACGCACCCTTCAACTCAGCCGCAACGGCGATGCCGTCCTTGTAGATGGCGTTGACGTCCTCGGTCGCCTGAGCAACGCCTTCCTTCGTGATGCCCAGGTCGAATTCGTTGTCCTCCTCGGCACCCTCTTCTTCGTCCTCGTCGTCTTCGACGTACAGGTACTCGGCCTCCTCGCCGTCCTCCATGAGCACGAAGCCGATGCGATTGCCCTCGTCGTCTTCGATATAGCGGACGATATCGTCCTCGTCCAGCTCGAGCTCCACCAATTCGTACCCGTCGTCTTCATCGGAAGGCTCGTCGATGAACTCCTCGTCATCGTCGCCTACGATATGAAAGCCCTCCTCGGACAGATCGACTCCGGTCTTCTGCTCGACGACTGCCGCCAGGCCGCCGTCGTCGCCATCGGGGCTGGTCTCCCCTTCGCCGTCGGGCCCTTCTTCGGCGAAGAAGTCCTCGTACGCCTCCTCGAGGTTCGCTTCGTCGTCGCGCGGATCGAACTCTTCGTCGTCTTGGAATTCCTCGACGTCTTCGATCTCGGTTTGCTGATCGATCAGCTCGGCCTCCGTTTCGGCGCCGGCTTCCATGCTCTCCAGCTGTTCGCCCAAGCCCATGATGGCCTCCTTTTCCACTTCGTCGACCGGCGCGAGGCGCGGCTCGGCATCTAACGGTTGCGCTCCTTCAGCGCTCGCTCCACCTCGCGACGAGAATCGCGGGCAGCCATGCTGGCTCGTTTGTCGTAGAGCTTCTTTCCGCGCGCGACCGCCAGCTCCACCTTTACGAGCGAATTCTCCTTGAAGTACATCTTAAGGGGCACGATGGCCATGCCCTTTTCCTTCACCTGCTCTTGCAGCTGGCGAATCTCCTTCTTATGGAGCAGCAGCTTGCGCTTGCGGTCCGGATCCACGTTCGCGATGTTGCCGTGCGTGTAGGGAGGAATGTGCACGTTGTGCAGCCACACCTCCCCGTTGCGGACGAGCGCGAAGCAATCCGTCAGCTGGCAGTGGTTCTCGCGCAGCGAGCGCACTTCGGTGCCCGTCAGCTCGATGCCGGCCTCCAGCGTTTCGAGGATCTCGTACTCGTGGAACGCCTTGCGGTTCTTGGCTATGGTCTGCGCTTCGCGTTTCATGAGCGTGTTACTCTCCTACTCCGCAGCGGCTTCGCGAAGCGCGTCGGCCGCAACGTCGGAATCCGCCGGGTCCTGCGCGTCGCTCGCATAGCCGCCCATGCCCGGCACGAAGCTTGCGTCCTCGTCCAGATCCAGCGCGAAGCGAACCAGCAAGCGCACCGTGGCGTCCAGGTCGGACAGGCACACCACCTCGGTGGGCGTGTGCATGTAACGCAGCGGCACGGACACGAGGCCCGTGGGGATGCCGCCGCGCGTCACCTGAATGGCGCGCGCATCGGTGCCGGTCACCGCAGGCTCGGCCTCGATCTGGTACGGAATGCCCTCGGCCTTCGCCGCAGCCACCAAACGCTCGAACACTTCGGGGTTGATGTTGGGGCCACGCGCAATGACGGGGCCTTCGCCGCACACGATCTTGCCGTACTTGGTCTTTTCGATGCCGGGGTAATCGGTGGCATGAGTGACGTCGAAGGCGATGGCCACGTCCGGGTTCTCGCCGTATGCGGACGTGGTTGCCCCGCGCACGCCGATCTCCTCCTGCACCGTGGCGGCCGCGATGAAGTCGCCTTGCGCACGGCCTGCCTTGGCCAGCTTCTCGAGCACGCGCGTGACCACCCACACGCCCGCCTTGTCGTCGAACGCGCGCGACACGGCCATGTTGCTGCCGAAGCGCTCGAAGCCCACGCCGAACGTGATGACGTCGCCCACGCGCACGAGCTTCTTCACGCGCTTGGCCGGCATGCCCAGGTCGATGACCAGCTGATCGATCGGCGTCACGTTCTTGCGCTCGTCGGCCTTGATCAGGTGGATGGGCTTGCGCCCCACCACGCCGCGCAGAGGCTCGATCGAGTTGGAGGCGTGCACGTCCACGCGCAAGCCGGGCAGGATGGCCGCGTCGACGCCGCCCACGGCAGACACCGACAGAAAGCCGTCGTCGGAAACGTAGGTAACCATAAGGCCGATCTCGTCCATGTGGGCGGCCAGCATGAGCGACGGACCCAGCCCGCGCCCGAACAGCCGCGCATGGACCGAGCCCATGACGTCGGTCTGAATCTCGTCCGCCGTGTCGGCAAGGCGCTCGCGGACAACCTTGGCCACCGCGATCTCGCTTCCGGTGGGCGACGGGGTTTCCAAAAGCCGCTTGAGGTATTTCACCTGGTTTTTCTTCATGATGCTCCTTATGAGACGATGCCGCTTTCGCGCGCGGCTACCACCATTCCTTCTTCTTCGCGCGTTTGCGCTCGAGCTTCGGCGCTCGGAAATCGAGTTCCAGCTGCTCGTCGCAGGCCACCGTGGTGGCTTTTTTGCGCTCGACCTTCACGATGCTCCACGACACGGCGTCTTTTCCGTACAGCTCGAGCATCTTCAGGCGCGCATCGCGCTGGTTGCCCTTGGTTCCCGCACGGGACTCGCTCTCGAATTCGAACAGGCCCTTCGCTCGAGCGTCGGAAGCGACGGGGGAAGAGTAATGGGCGATGTAGGTTTGCATATCCGTCCTTCTTGCAATGCTTGGTGCTTGTGAGCAATCTTACCACGAGCCGCACCGCTCGCGATGACGAGCGCGGGACTTCGAAGAACCGTCACGCCCTTGACACCGGACGACCCGAAATCAGGAGCCGTCGGCCTCCCCTTCATGGGAGGCATCGGGCAGAGCAGCACGAAGCACCTGGTCGAACGGCTCTTGAAAAGCCCGTCGAACCAGGCGCTCCTTTTGGGGTCGAGACAGGCGCTTGAAGCGGTACTCCGCGCTCATGGCCTCGCGCTTCGTTGCGAACGCGGCCTGCGCGACAAGGCGAACCGGCAGACGGGAGCGCGTGTACTTCGCCCCCTTGCCCGCGTTGTGCGTGCGCACGCGCTCGGCCACGTCGACCGTGTAGCCCGTGTACCACGTGCCGTCCGCGCATTCGATCACGTACAGGTAATGGACGGCGTCCGTCGAATCGGCCTGCACGGCGACGCTAGACCCGCACCTTCACGACGATCTTGCGCACATGCTTCGCCGCGCCGAACGAGCACCCGGGCTTATGCCCGTCTTCGGGGGCGAACACGGCAATCTGGCCCGCGCGCAGCACGATGCTGCTGCACCCCGGAGGCGTGCCGTACACGCCGAAGTCGGAATCTTCGTCGAACGAGCCGATCTCGATCATGCCTTCGAGCGGCGCGTACTGAATCAGCTCCTCGCCCGAAACCACGAACTGCACGTCGTAGTAGCGGCGATGGGCTTCCATGCGCTTGTCCGGCGCAGGAACGGTCTCGTACTCCTGCACGTTCGCGAACACGTCGTCGCCGTCGATGTCGACGCGTCCGAGCGGCAACGCGGCCAAGTCGTCGCGCGAGAGGAACTCGTAGGCTTTCCGGAAGCGTTCGGCCAGATAGTCGTTCTGCGCAGCATGCGCGAGCGGGGTAACGAGCATGGGTGTCCTTTCATAGCGGCTCGCGGCAACGCCGTGCTGTGGGCGCGCCGCTTCGTTCGGCATTGTTCGTGCAGCAGTATACACCTTGCCGCCGCCAACGGCGCCCGGCCCGCAAGCCCTGCGGCGCCGCATGCGCGAGCCCGCGAGCCGCACGCAGCAGGCCGCCCGGTCTCACGCCCGTTCGGCGCGCCAATCCTCCCTGGCCAAACAGTACAGCAACAGGTCCTGAAGCATCCCGTCATGAGAAGGCTCCGCCGCATGCAGCACGCTCTCGCGCGAGAACCCGCACTTCTCGATGACCCGCCGGGAGCGATCGTTGAACGGGTAGCAGGTGCACGAGACGAGCAGCAGGCCCAGCTCGTCGAAGCCGTAACGGATCATCTCGCGTGCGGCTTCCGTCACGTAGCCGCGCCCCCACGCGCGCTTCGCCAACGCATAGCCCAGCATGAGGCAGTCGACGTTGCGCCGCTGCGGGTCGCGGATAAGGCCGATCGAGCCGATGCACGGCCCGCATGCACCGTCCTCGAAACGCTCGAATATGCCGAACACGTGCGGTGCCGAAGCGATCTCTTCCACGAAGAAGCGCGCATCCTCGCGCGTGCGATGCGGCGCCCACCCGGCGTCCGGCCCGATGGCGGGATCGCTGCAGTACGCGAACACGTCGTCGATGTCCGCCTCGGTAAGCGGGCGCAGCACAAGGCGCTCGGTTTGGAGCGCAGGGCACTGCGCGGACGACGACGCGAGCACGGCGGGCAACGCGCCCGGATCGCGAGCGACGCTGGCGGCGACGCACGCCCGTAGCTGGTTCTCGTCGAGCACGCGAATGCCCTCGGCGCGCAACGCCCGCGCAGCCACGCCGTACCCGGCAACGAGCGTGCCGGTGAACGTCCCGTCGTAGATAAGGCCGTTGCCGCACGAAGGGCTTTTCGACTTCAGCACTGCAAGTTGGCAGCCTTGGGCGCGCACGCAATCGACCACGCTCTGCGCTCCGGCAAGAAACGCGTCGGTTCCGTCTGTGCCTTGACGGTCCACCACGCGCAGCGCGCGCTGTTCAGCCACGATCTCGAACGCCGGATGCGGCACGCTCAAACCGCCCGCAACCTCGGGGCACACGGGCGTCACCTCGTGGAAATCGCGCAAGGCCAGTACGTCCGCGCATGGCTTGGAGGCGCCGTCGAACCGGCACGGGGCGCCCAGCAAACACGCGCTCGCCGCTATCTTCATGAAGCACCGTCCGTTCCGTCGACTCTTTCACCGCCCCGTTTCCTTCTGCATTGTACCATCGGGCCGCGCGCGAACGGCACCAGCCGGGCACACGGAGCTCGGCAAGGCCCGGCACGCTTGCGCTTTCCGATTGAAGACCCGGGAAGCACCCTCGACGATCCGGCCGGCAAGGCAGATAATGACCGTACCAGTCCGTGCGCCGCATGGCGCCGTCCCGTCGAAGGAGCTCCGGTATGATCAACAACTTCTGCAAGAAACCGCTCTGGGAATGCTCGAAGACGCTCGCTGCCGTTGCGCAAGGGCAAAAGCCGGCCGACGTCGTGATTCGAGACGCCAAGCTGGTGAACGTTTGCACCGCGGAGATCCAGGAAGGCATCGACGTGGCCATCGCGCAAGGGCGCATCGCCTACCTGGGAAGCGCCGAACACTGCATCGGCGAAAGCACGCAGGTCATCGACGCGCAAGGACAGTACATCGCGCCCGGATTCCTAGACGGGCACATCCACGTGGAATCGTCGATGATGGGCGTGGGCGAATACGCGCGCGCCGTCGTTCCCCACGGCACCACGGGCATCTACATGGATCCGCACGAGATCTGCAACGTGCTGGGACTCGACGGCGTGAAGGTGATGGACGAGGACGCCCATCGCACGCCGCTCAAAACCATGATCACCACCCCGTCGTGCGTGCCCGCGGTCCCCGGCTTCGAGGACACCGGCTCGTTCGTCGGCCCCGAAGACGTTGCCGAGACCATGAGCTGGCCGAGCGTCGTCGGGCTGGGCGAGATGATGAACTTCCCCGGCATCCTGGGCGGCACCGATCACGCGCACGGCGAAGTGGGAGCCACGCTGGAAGCCGGCAAGATCGTGACCGGCCACTACTCCATGCCCGAAACCGACCGAGGACTGAACGCCTACATCGCCTCGGGCGTGCGCTGCTGCCACGAATCGACGCGCGCCGAAGACGCACTGGCCAAGATGCGCTTCGGCATGTACGCGATGCTGCGCTACGGATCCGCCTGGAAAGACCTGCCGGTGCTGGCCGAAGCCGTGACCGGCAACGACATCGACACGCGCTACGCAGTGCTCGTAAGCGACGACACGCATCCTCACACCCTGGTGGCCGACGGGCACCTCGACCACATCGTGCGCACGGCGGTCGAGCTGGGCATCGACCCCGTCACCGCCATCCAGATGGTCACCATCAACTGCGCCCAGTGCTTCCAGATGGATCACGACCTGGGTTCCATCGCGCCGGGCAAGTGCGCCGACATCGTGTTCCTGGACAACCTGGAAGACCTGCGCGTCACGCGCGTCCTGATCGACGGCGACGTTGTCGCCGAAGACGGCAGGCCGACGTTCGACCTGGAGCCGTTCGTGTTCCCCGCATGGGTAACGCACTCCATGCACCTGGGGCTCGACATCACGCCCGAGACGTTCGCCGTGCCGGTGCCCGAAGGAGCGTCGAACACGGCTGCGCGCATCCGCACCATCGAAGTCATACCGGGAAAGGTGGGAACGTTCGAAACGCACGTGGACCTGCCGGTGATCGAAGGGCTTCTGGAGTCCGACACCGGGCTCGACGTGCTCAAGACGTTCGTATTCGAGCGGCACCACGAAACCGGCACGTTCGGCTACGGCTTCGTGAAGGGCTTCGGCATCAAGCGCGGAGCCATGGCGTCCACGGTGGCGCATGACGCGCACAACCTGCTGGTAGTCGGCACGAACGACGACGACATGGCGCTGGCCGCGAACACGCTGGCTTCCTGCGGAGGCGGCATGGTGGTTGTAGCCGACGGCGAGATCCTAGGCTTGGTGGAACTGCCCATCGCCGGCCTCATGGACGCGCTTCCCGCCGAAGAGCTGAGCGCGAAGGTGCATGCGCTGGAAGGCGCCTGGGAAAAGATCGGCTGCACGATGCCCTCGCCGTTCATGACCATGGCGCTCATCCCCCTGGCCTGTCTGCCCGAGCTGCGCCTGACGAACCGAGGGCTGGTCGACTGCACCACGTTCCAGTTCGCAAGCCTGCTGGCCGCGCAGTAAACCCGCTCGCAAGAAAGCCCGGCACGCCGAAGCGGCCGGGCTTTCTCTTTTTATTGGGAAACAAAAAGCTCGGCTAGAGAACCGCGTCGTCTTCCTTGAGGTTAATGCTCATCGATACGCTCATCATCATGAGCATCTTCTCGACCAGGAGGCTCTTGCACATTTCCTTGAGCTCTTCGGGGTCATCGGGAATGAGATCGGCCTCCATTTCATCGACCATGTCGAAGGCGAACGACTCGTTCAGGCCGAAGACGTCGAAGAACTCGGGGTCGAAATCCGCGCCGCTCTCGTAACCGGCCCAATCGAGCATTTCCCCGTGCGCAGGATCGGAGGGATCCGCCAAGATGCGGCACAAGTCCTCGTACCCGCCCACGCCGCCGCAGTCTTCCGGCGGGGCGAGGCGCGCGCCGTCCACGCATATCGGGAAGAAGGGAACCAGGATGTCGGCTTCGGGAACCTCGTCCTCGACCTCCAGCTCTATCTCCCAGTTGTCCCCCAAGTCGTAGGTGTACAGAAGCTTGTCTCCCGGACGCAGCACTTCGGCCGCGCCCTTCTTCTCCGCATCGTAATGCGCGCCGCTTCCTGCGGGCTTCGTCGCCATGTCGTCGTAGAGCTGCGGAGCGTCGTAGGAGACGCCGTCCTTCTCGAACAGGTACAGATGATAGCCGGCCCAGTCGAACGACTTCGCAATCGATTCATGAAGCAGGCCCATGTCCACTCCGGAGGGAACCAGGATCCTGCGCCAAATAGGAGGCTCCGATTCGAGGATTGTGGCTTTGATCTGGTAAAGAGTGGGCTTCTGCGCCGATGAGGAGCCGTTGTCGCCCGGAAACTCGATGATTTTGGCCGTCATGGAAGGCCTCCTTCTTGATTGTCGTTCAGCAAGGTGAAGTGTAACAGAAAGCACCGTGGAATCGTCTGGCGCCCGCGTCCGGCTCGCCGTACAATGTCCTCGTGACGCTCATCGACGACATACGCGCGTACCGGCCCTTCAACCAGCAGGAGGCCGCGGACCGAACGACCATCCTTCAGCGACTGGAGGCCGATCCGCATGCGTTCGACCGCACGTCGCCCGCGCATGTGACGTGCTCGATCTGGACGGTCGACCCCTGCGCGGCCAAAGCCCTCATGGTCTACCACCGCATCTACGATTCCTGGTCGTGGATCGGCGGGCACGCCGACGGCGAGCGCGAGCTGGCGCGCGTCGCGCTGCACGAACTGGAAGAGGAGACGGGCATCGCGCGGGCGCGCTTGGTGCCCTGCGGGCCGGGCGGCATCTTCTCGCTGGAAGTTCTTACCGTGAACGGCCACGAGAAGCGCGGCGCGTACGTCGGCTCGCACCTGCACCTCAACGTCACCTACCTGGCCGTCGCATCTCTCCGCGACCCGCTGCGCAGCAAGCCCGACGAGAACGCGGACGTGCGCTGGTTCGACCTTGCCGAAGCGTGCGAAGCCTCCACCGAGCCGTGGATCCGCGACCGCATCTACCGCAAGCTCGTCGAAAAGCTGGCCCTCGTCGATCCCGATGCGCTGCGCAGCGCGCATCTATCGGCTTCGCATGGAGAAGGCCCCGAATGAGCGCATTCCGCGAGCAAACAAACGTTCCCGCGATATACAATGGGCGTTTGATCGCGAAAGGAGCGCGTCCATGATCTCAGAGCACGAACTCGGCAGCCAATGCGCATCCCGCACGCTTGCGCGGGCGCGCTCGATTGCGGAATCGGATCGCAACATCCTGACGAAGCAGGTGCGCTACGACGGCAACGAGACCACCTTGAGCGCGTTCGTGGCAAGCAGCAGCGGATGGGACGACCGCTACCGCACCTCCGTGGCGATCAACGAAAAGGACGACGCCATCCTTGACTACGCTTGCACCTGCCCCGCCTACCGCGAGTACGACGGCATGTGCAAGCACTGCGCGGCGCTGCTGCTGGCCTACAACGAGGAGCCCCAGAAATTCATGGGGTACCACGCCAAGAAAACCGCGGCCACGTCGAACTGCATCGCGGAGTTCATGAAGCGTACCGAACAGCTGACCAGCGACAACGACCTGCAAGGCACCATCGACATCGAAACGACCGTGGCCTACGGCTACCGCGACTGGTCGGCTCACTTCAAGATAGCGGGCCCGCAGGGATCCTACGTCATGAAGAGCATCTCGGAGTTCGTGGATCGCATGCGCACAGGCGAGCGGTTCTCGTACGGCAAGAAACTCGCCTTCACGCACGCCCCTGCCCTGCTCACCGAGCACGCACGCGACATCGCGCAGTTTCTGGACCGCGCGGTCTCGCTGCGAGAGCGCGCGAACGGAGCGGCCTTCTGGCGCTACCGCGGGCGCGACGAGGTGGGACGCGACCTTCAGCTTTCGGACATCGAGGTGATCGAGCTGCTCGACCTTCTGCACGACCGGCCGTTCGTCGTGCAGGGAACGGACTACGGAACGCGCTCGATCACCCATGCCCGCATCATCGAGGCCGATCCGAGCATAGACATCAACCTGCGCGCCGCCGACCAGGGAGGCTACCTCATCTTGCGCGGCGACGACATCGTGCTTGCCGCACAGGGAAGCCGCATGTACGTTTGGCAAGACGACGTCTTCTACCGCTGCTCGCCCGAATTCGCGCAATGCGCCGACTTCTTGCGCAACGTCTACGACAGCGACGAGAGCAAGCTGTTCATCGCCGAGGCGGACATGCCGCTGTTCTGCGCCGCCGCGCTGCCCGCCATCGAGCGGCATCTGCACGTGCGCGCGCCGCGCGAAGTGGAGGCGTACCGGCCCGTACCCTGCCAGCTGGAGTTCTTCTTCGACAAAGACGATCGGGGCGTGACCTGCGACGCCTGGGCCGCCTACGGCGAGAAGCGCTACCTGATCTGCGGATTCACCAACGATGAAACCGCCGAGGAAACAGCGGGGCCCCTGCGCAACGAGCGCATGGAGGCGAAGGCGGTCGACCTGATCAAGCGCTACTTCAACCCGTTCGACGCTTCCATCGACATCGATGACGACGAAGCCGTGGCAGCCCTCGTGTTCGGCGGCCTTGCCGAGTTCCGCGAGCTGGGCACCGTGTTCACCACGCCCGCGTTCGACCGGCTCACCCGCGACGGCAAGCCGCAGGTAACGCTGGGCGTGTCGCTGACGGGCAACCTGATCGACCTGACCGTGTCCTCCGAAGACCTGCCCGCGCGTGAGCTGAGCGCGCTGCTGGCCAGCTACCGCAAGCGCAAGCGCTTCCACCGCCTTCGCAGCGGCGCGTTTCTGGACCTGCGGGACTTCGATCTGTCCCAGCTTGACCGGCTTGCGGCCGACCTGGGCCTGACCGCGAAGCAGCTGACGTCCGGCCACGCCCAGCTGCCCGCCTACCGCGCGTTCTACCTGGACGAAGAGGACAACCTCGAGCGGGATCGGTCGTTCACCCGCTACGTGGAGAGTTTTCGCCACGTGGACGAGCGGTCGTACCATGTGCCGGACAGCCTTGCCGACACGCTCAGGCCCTACCAAGCGGAGGGCTTTCGCTGGCTTTCGGCGCGCTGCGACGCCGGGTTCGGAGGCATCTTGGCCGACGAGATGGGCTTGGGCAAATCCGTTCAGCTGATCTCGCTTCTGCTGGCCCGACGAGACCAGGCCTGCGAAACCGGTCCGAGCCTGATCGTCTGCCCCGCCTCGCTCGTGTACAACTGGCTTGCCGAAATCGAGCGCTTCGCGCCCGAGCTTCGCGCGCAGGCCGTGACGGGATCGAAGCGCGAACGAGCGCGCATCCGCAATGCCGCGTTCGACGGGCAGAGCGCGCGAAGCGATGGGCACGCGCCCGCCGATCAGCCGATCGACGTCCTGGTCACCTCGTACGATCTGCTGCGCATCGACGTGGCGGATTACGTGGGGCGTTCGTTTTTCTGTTGCGCGCTCGACGAGGCGCAGTACATCAAGAACCCTGCCACCCTCACGACGCGCGCCGTCAAGCGCATCGACGCCGCGCACCGCTTCGCCCTGACCGGCACTCCCATGGAGAATCGCCTGAGCGAGCTTTGGAGCATCTTCGACTTTCTGATGCCCGGCTTGCTCGGCCCGTACGCTCGCTTCCGCGAGCGGTTCGAAGCGCCCGTCGTAGGCGGAGACGAAGCCGTGGCCCGACGACTGCAAGCCGTGGTGGGACCCTTCATGCTGCGCCGTTTGAAGACCGACGTCCTTGCCGATTTGCCCGACAAGCTCGAGTCCATCGTCTACGCGCACCTGGAGGGCGAGCAGCAGCGCCTGTACGCCGCGCACGAGCAGCGCCTGCGCGAAGATTTGACCGAGCAGCGCAACAACAGGAAGAACAACGATTTCGGGAAGCGGAAGGTGGAGGTTCTTGCCGAGCTTACGAAGCTGAGGCAGCTCTGCTGCGATCCGCACCTGCTCTACGAGAACTACGGCGGCCAGGCGGCGAAGCTCGACGCCATCATGGAACTGGTCGACTCCGCTATGGACGCCGGCGAGAAGACGCTCGTGTTCTCGCAGTTCACCAGCTTTTTGGAGCGCATTGCACGGCGCCTGAGCGCAGCGGGCGTTGCCTACTACACCATCACGGGAGCCACGCCCAAGCAGAAGCGCCTGGCCCTGGTCAATTCGTTCAACGAGGACGAGACGCCGGTGTTCTTGGTGTCGCTCAAGGCCGGAGGGACGGGCCTTAACCTGACCGGCGCATCGGTCGTGGTGCATGCGGACCCCTGGTGGAACGCAGCCGCGCAAGACCAGGCCACCGACCGCGCCCATCGCATCGGCCAAACGCGCGTGGTGAGCGTGCAGCGCGTGATCGCCAAGGACACCATCGAGGAGCGCATCGTGCGTTTGCAGCAAGCGAAAAGCGAGCTGGCAAGCCAAGTCGTTGGAGCGAGCGGCGTTTCGCTTGCGAACCTGACCCGCGACGACCTTATCGACCTGCTGCAAGGATAAAACGAAGGCGGGGCCGGTAGGACAGCGATCGCCGCCCCACCGGCCCCGCCGGCCGTCTTGCTCGCCCTAGAACTTCATGAAGCGCTCGTAGCGCTGCTTCAGCAGATCGTCCAGAGGACGCTCGCCAAGCTCCTCGAGCGTTTTGACCACGTAGGCCCGAACGCCTTGAGCAGCCGCTTCGGGGTTTTCATGGGCGGGGCCGGCGCCTTCGGGAAGAACGGCGTCGACGATGCCCATCTGGCAGGCCTCGTGCGCGCTCATCTTCATGACGGCCGCCGCTTCGGGGGCGCGCGTGCGGTCCTTCCAAAGGATGGAAGCGAACCCTTCCGGCGAGAGAACCGAGTACACGGCGTGCTCCTGCATGGCCACGCGATCCGCAACGGCCAGGGCCAGAGCGCCGCCCGAACCGCCTTCGCCCAGAAGCACGCTCACCACCGGCACGCGCATGCCCGCCAGCGCCATGAGGTTGTCCGCAATCGCGTTGCCCTGCCCGCGTTCCTCCGCCTCGGTGCCGCAGAACGCGCCCTGCGTGTCCACCAGGCACACGATCGGACGCCCGAACTTCTCGGCCTGGCGCATGATGCGCAGCGACTTTCGATAGCCTTCCGGCTGCGGGCAGCCGAAATTGCGCTTGATGCGCTCCTTCAGGTCGCGGCCCTTTTCCTGCGCGACCACGGTGACGGCGTGCCCGTCGATCCAGCCCAGCCCACACACGATGGCGGCATCGTCGCCGAACGCGCGATCTCCGTGCAGCTCGATGAAGCCGTCGACAAACGACTCGATGTACGACAGCGCCGTGGGACGATGCACGTTACGCGCCAGCTGCACGCTTTCCCATGCGCGGTTCGAGCGCGTCGAGAGCGCGACCTCGCCCCGAGCCGACGACGACGGCGCGCCGTCTTCGAGGGGCAGCCGACCGTCCGCGTCGAACCCGCCTCGCTTGAGCGCACGCTCCAGACGCCTGCGCGATGCCGCATCGCTGCGCGCGAAACCGCCCATCAAGCCCGCGACGCGATCCCTCAACCGTGCCGGCGCCCAAGTCGCCTCGGTCAACGACGCGCCCTCCGGAGTGAGGTTCCCGTACGTCACGGTATTGTACGTATGCGTGCCGTTCGCCAGGTTGTCGCGCACGGCTTCGTAGCTGACGAATATCTCCCGGTCCCCTGGT
Source organism: Paraeggerthella sp. (assembly GCF_048427265.1). Taxonomy (NCBI): domain Bacteria; kingdom Bacillati; phylum Actinomycetota; class Coriobacteriia; order Eggerthellales; family Eggerthellaceae; genus Paraeggerthella; species Paraeggerthella sp. The sequence continues at coordinate 21,579 of NZ_DBFOSR010000032.1, read as the reverse complement.
TCGTGCCCGCTCTTCCCCGCGCCCGCAGGAGAGGTTGCCAGATGAATGGCCAGCACGTGCGCGAGCGCGCTGCGCAGGTTCTCGCGCTCGACGATCGCGTCGATCAGCCCGTGCTCGAGCGCGAACTCGGCGGTCTGGAAGCCTTCGGGAAGCTCCTGCTTGATGGTGTCCTTGATCACGCGCTGGCCGGCGAACCCGATGAGCGCCCGCGGCTCCGCCAAGATGACGTCGCCCTGCATGGCGAACGACGCGGTCACGCCTCCCGTCGTGGGATCGGTGAGCACCGAGATGTACGGAAGCTTGGCCTCGGCATGACGGTCGAGCGCGAACGACACCTTCGCCATCTGCATGAGCGACACCAGGCCCTCCTGCATGCGCGCGCCGCCCGACGCGGTGAACACCACCACGGGCAGGCGCTCGTCGGTTGCGCGCTCCACGAGCCGCGCCACCTTCTCGCCCACGACCGATCCCATGGACCCCATGAAGAACTGCGACTCCATGATGCCGATGGCAACGCGCAAGCCGGCGATGCGGCCCTCGCCCGTGCGCACGGCCTCGTCCAAGCCGGTTTTATCGCGCTGCGCGGCCAGCTTCTCCTCGTAGCCGGGAAATCCCAGCGGATCGGTTTCAGGCACCGATCGGCTCCATTCGACGAAGCTGCCCGCGTCGAGCAGGTCGTCGATGCGCTCGGCCGACGACATGCGCAGGTACGTGCCGCACGACGGGCATACGTAATGCCCTGCGGCCACGCTGGCTGCATCGAACTTGAGGCCGCACGCATGGCAAGCCCGCCAGGCTTCCGTGCCGTTTGCCGTCTTTTCCGTGGAGCAGAGCACCCAGCCGAGCAGAGGAGACTCGACGCTGAGCGGTTTGAACACGCGCACGCCGCGCGCTGCAGCGCGCGCCAGGAAGCTGTCGACTTCCGAAAGCGCAACGGCTTCGTCGCAGAGCAAGATGCAGGACGCCTGGCACTCCGAAGCGGCCTGCAACACGGCGTGCGCGTTGCTGAACAGGGCGTCCGTATACTTTTCGCCCAGGCAAACGCTCAGCGCAGCCGCCTTCACGTGCGAGTCGTAGCGACGATCCTGCGTATACGCCGCGCACGCCGCGAACCCGGCCTCGACCACCGCGGGAAACAAGCGGCGCGCCGTCTTCGCGCGGGCCATGACAAGAGCCACGGGAGCAGGTCGATCGGCCGCAACGTCAACCCCCGAAGCGCATCGACCCGCGCCGACGGCCTCGGAGAAAACGGATGCGTCCACCGCGTCGAGCGCGTTCGGAGCATCCGGGAAAGCCCCCGCCGCCTCGGCCGCCATGCGCGTCAGGCGGTACACGACGTCGGCGGAACCCTCCGCCGCTCGGACCGCCGGCATAGCACCGCTCTGCGACAGCATCGCCCCGTCGGTTGCGATGGTGATGTAGTTCTGCTTACGCTGTTTCATCGAACGACCTTCCGCTTGCCGGACACGCGACGCTGTCGCGCGCTACGCCTCGGCCTTTGCCAGCACATACTTCTGCGTCGCCGTCGCGCACACCTGGCCGTCGACGCTCGCCTCGACCTCCGCCACGCACAAGCGAGACGAGGATTTCACGATGCGGCCCTTCAAGACGAGCGTGTCGCCCGGCTCCACCTGACGGCGAAACTTCGCGTTGTCGATGCCCGTCAAAAACCCGATCGACCCCTCGGCCCCGCGCTCTACGAGCACGCAGAACGAGGCGGCCTGGGCAAGCGCCTCCATGATGATGACGCCCGGCAGCACCGGGTGCCCTGGGAAATGGCCCGCGAACAGCGCTAAGCCGGGATCGACGTCAAACTCGGCCGTCACTTCGACGCCCGGCTTGCAGGAGGTCACTCGGCTTACCCAGCAAAACGGGTCGCGGTGCGGCAGCACCGCCTCGACGACGTCCTTGCCGCAGGGATACTCGATATCCATAGGTTCTCCTTTCAACGGCGCGCGCTTTGCGCGCCATGCGCCCGCGCGAGACGCCAAGGCGTCTCGCGCTCCGACGGCCGTCAGGCCAGCGGGGTCCGGTACGGCGAGATGGCCAGCGAGGCGTTGTGGCCGCCGAAGCCCAGCGAGTTCGAAAGCGCCACCTTCTGAGGGTAGTTCGTCTTCGCCTCCACCACCACGTTCACCGGGCACGCAGGATCGGCTTCGGCGAACCCGGCCGTGGGAGGAACGCAGTCGTTGGCCACGGACAGGGCGCACACGATAGCCTCGATCGCACCCGCGGCCCCCAGCGTATGGCCCGTCGTGCCCTTCACGGAAGTGACCGGCACCGTACGAGCGAGCTCTTCGCCGCACACGGCGGCAAGCGCCTTGGACTCGGTCGCGTCGTTTGCGGGCGTACCCGTCCCGTGCGCATTCAAATGCCCCAGGTCGGCAGGCGTGAAGCCCCCTTCCGAAAGCGCCTGCAGCATCGCGCGCGCCACGCCGTCGCCGCTCGGCTCGGGAGCGGTCATGTGGTATGCATCGCCCGTCGAGCCGAAGCCGACGACCTCGGCCAGCACGGTTGCCCCGCGCCCGAGCGCATGCTCGAGCGACTCCAGAACCACCGCGCCCGCACCCTCGCCCGCCACGAAGCCTGCTCGGCGCGCGTCGAAGGGCAGCGACGCCTCGCAAGGATCGGACGACTTCGAAAGCGCGCCCAGGTTCGCGAACCCAGCCAAGCAGATGGGAGACACGGACTCTTCCGAGCCTCCGGCAAGCGCCGCGTCGATGTAGCCGTGCCTGATGTCGCGCACGGCCGTGCCGATGCAATGGGCCCCCGTTGCGCAAGCGGTCACCACGTTCAGGCACTCGCCCTGCAAACCGTAGCGAATGGACAGGTTGCCAGCGGCGATGTTGCCGATCATCGTGGGGATGAACAGCGGGCTCACGCGCTTGGGGCCCTTCTCGGCCAACGTGGAGAACCCGCTTTGCAGCTCGTCGATGCCGCCGATGCCCGTTCCGAACACGCACGCGATGCGCGTGGCGTCCTCCGCTTCCATATCGAGCCCCGCCTGAGCCATGGCCTCGTCGGATGCGACGATGGCGTACTGCACGAACCGCTCGAAACGGCGCGCCTCCTTCTTGGAAAGGCCGTGCTCGGTCGCGTCGAAATCGCGCACCTCGGCAGCGATGCTCACGTCATGGTCGGTCGCATCGAAACGCGCGATCGGGCCTATGCAGCAAGCGCGGCCCATGACCGCACTCCAAAGCGCCTCTACGCCGACACCGGCAGGAGACACCGCGCCCATGCCGGTGATGACCACGCGATGCGTGCCGTCGGGACGGCGCGTGGCGATATCCTGGGCACCCGAATTCGCGTTCTTGCTCATAGCGACATACCTCCATCGATGCAGATAACTTGCCCGGTCACGTAACCGGCCTCCTCGCTCGCCAAAAATCGAACGAGCGCGGCAACGTCCTTCGGCTCGCCGAAGCGTCCCGATGCGATGCGTGCCAGAACCGCGTCGCGCTGCTTGTCCGACAGCTCGTCGGTCATGTCCGTGGATATGAAGCCCGGAGCGACCGCGTTCGCCGTGACGTTGCGGGCGGCCAGCTCGCGCGCGAGCGATTTCGTCAGGCCGATAACCCCCGCCTTGGAAGCCGCGTAGTTCGCCTGACCCGCGTTTCCGGCCACGCCCACCACGCTCGACAGGTTCACGATGCGACCGTAGCGCTGCTTCATCATGCGCTGGGCCGCCGCTTTGCAGCAGTTGAACGTACCCTTGAGGTTCACATCGATAACCGCATCGAAGTCCTCCTCCTTCATGCGCACCAGCAATCCGTCGCGCGTGATGCCCGCATTGTTCACCAGCACGTCCACGCGCCCGAACGCTTCATAGGCAGCCTCGATCAATCCCTGCGCCTGATCGGCATCGGCAACGTTCGCCGCCACCGCAACGGCGCGCACGCCGTACTCGTCGGCCAAACCATCGGCCAGCTCCTGAGCTGCGGCAAGCCCGCGTTCGCTCGAGCAGTTCACGCATACGTCGAAGCCGGCGCACGCCAGTTCTTCGGCCACCGCACGGCCGATTCCGCGGCTCGATCCGGTAACGACCGCGCTTCGGCGCAGGGTTTCGGGTTGGTTGGTCACAGTGTCTCCTCTTCGGAATCGGAGGCGCAGCACGTTGCCGCGCACGCTTCAAGGCTCGTTCGATCCTGTACGCAGCAACGCGTGAAGCTCCGATCGATGCGCTTCACCAGGTTCGCCAGCACGCCGCCGTAACCCGCCTCGACGAACGTGTCCGCACCGGCGGCTGCAAGCGCCTCGATGCTTTGCTGAAAGCGAACGGGACCGGTCAAGTGCTCGACCAGACGCGTCCGCGCACGCGCTGTATCCAGGGGCGCAGCGGACAGGTTGCAGATGAGCGGCACGCGAGGCTCGGCAAACTCCACGCCGTCCAGGTACCGCGCGAGCTCGACTGCGGCGTCGGCCATCAAAGGGCTGTGGAACCCCCCGGACGTAGCCAACCGCGAGAAACGCCCGCCTTGGTCGGCCCATGCGGCCTCGATGCGCTCGATAGCCTCCGGCGTTCCGGAAACAACGATCTGGCCAGGGCAGTTGTAGTTTGCCGGAACCAGAACGCCGCCCTGCGCGCATTCCGCGCACAGCGCGCGCACGCTCTCCTCGTCGGCCTTGAGCAAAGCGCTCATGGCGCCCGGTTGCGCGGCAGCCGCCTCAGCCATGAGGCGGGACCGCTCGCGCACGAACGCGAAGGTTGCCTCGTCCGACAGCATGCCTGACACGGCGAGCGCGCTCACCTGGCCCAGCGAGAAGCCCAGCACGGCGATCGGCTCCGCGCCGCGGGCTTCGAGCGCACGCGCCGCGCCGATCGACAGCGCGCACAGCGCCGGCTGGGCGTAGCGCGTGTCGTTGAGCTGATCGGCGCTTGCATTCGAAACCAGATCGGCTACGTTGTAGCCCAGCACGTCGGACGCGCAGGAGAACACCTCGGCCACTTCGGGAAGATCGAGCAGGCTCTCCCCCATGCCGGGCTTTTGCGAACCCTGGCCCGAGAGCATGAACACGGGACGCCCGGGAAGCATGCGCGGAACCGAAGGCGCGCCGGTGCGCAGTCCTTCCGCGAATTGCGTGTCAGCCACGGCGCACCCCTTACCGAACGCGTGCGCGCCGAGCGTTCAGCTGCGCCAGCGCCTCAAGATCGAGTCCGCCGAGAGCCTGCGCCTCGGCGATCATCGAAGCAACCACGTCCGCTGCCGTCCTGCGCTCGCTCACGAGCGCAGCCGACTGCCCCGCCATCATGGTCCCGTTGTCCACGTCTCCCTCGACGGCGCGCCTGAGCGAACCCACGTACATCGCCTCCAGCTCGTCGCCGTGCGCAGCAGCGTCGCCTTCCAGCTTGCGCACGGTGCGCGCGAACTTGTTCTTCAGGCAGCGAACGGGATGCCCGCTGCCGCGGCCCGTGACTATGGTGTCGGAATCTTTCGCAGCGATGACCTTGTCCTTGTAGGCATCGGCGATGCAGCACTCGTCCACGGTCAAGAAGCGCGTGCCCACCTGCACCCCTTCGGCCCCAAGGGCGAACGCGGCAACAAGCCCGCGTCCGTCGGCTATGCCTCCCGCCGCGATCACGGGGATCGAAACGGCATCGCATACCGCCGGGACGAGAGCCATCGTGGCAAGCTCGCCGATATGGCCGCCCGCTTCCGTGCCCTCGGCCACCACGGCGTCGGCTCCCAGGCGCTCCATGCGCACGGCGAGCGCGCTCGAGGCGATCACGGGAACCACCTTGATGCCGGCGCCCTTCCACAGATCCATGTAGTTCGCCGGGCTGCCCGCGCCCGTGGTGATAACGTCCACTTCAAGCTCCGTCAAAAGCTTGGCGACCTCCGCAGCGTTCGGATCCATGAGCATGACGTTCGCGCCGATAGGCTTGTTGGTTTTCGAGCGGGCGATGCCCACCTGCTCCTCGATCCACGACAGCGGCGCGCCGCCGCATGCGATGATGCCCAAGCCCCCCGCTTCGCTGACCGCTGCGGCCAGATTCGCGTCGGCGATGCGAGCCATCGCTCCTTGGATGATGGGCACCTCGATGCCCAACGTGTCCGCTACCCGCGTTCTCATGCTCCGATCCTCTTTCTCGAACTAGCTCGTCATGCCAAAAGCGGGCCCCGAAGGCCCGCGTCTTCAGCCCCTCTACTTCAAGGAATCGATATGAGCGACCAGCTGGCCCACCGTTTCGATGCCCTCCGGCTCGCCGAACTCGACGTCGCACTTCTCCTCGAGATCGCAAATGAGCTCGACCATGTCAAGCGAGTCGATGCCCAGCGAATCGAGCGTGGCGTCTTCGACGATGCCGTTGGCATCCAGGTCGAGATTTTCCACAAGTACGTCCTTCACGATGTCGATCGTAGCCATGTTGATCCTTCCGCTTCCAAATTAGTTTGATAATCAAAGTATTTAGGCATAGACGATGATAGGGAGACTTCGCCTCGATTGCAAGTGCCTTGTCGGCCCCTCCACGATTTCTGCGCGCTACTCCTGCGCGTCGAAGAATGCCTTGACTTTCGCGAGAGCAACGGCGAACACGCGCTCTTCTTCCTCGCTCAGATCGGCTAGCGCCTCGTCGATCATCTGATGATGGAACAGGTTATGGGCGCGCAGCACCTGACGGCCCTTTTTTGTAAGCGAGACCAGTACTTTGCGCCGGTCGTCCTCCGCGCGCTCGCGCTCGACGAAACCCTTCTTGACCAGCTTGTTAACGGCCGTGGTCAGCGTTGCCAGCGTCACGCCTAGGCGCGCGGCAACCACGTTCATCGGGCTGCGCTCGTGAAGGCCCACGGCCACGATGGTGTGCACTTCGGTAATGGTGAGCCCCTGCGTCAGACGATTGTCCAAAGATCGCTCTTCGATGCGCAGGATGGAGTTGAACGTGCCCGACAGCAGGTCGTCGATCTCTTGCCGACGTGCGCGCACGGCATCGTCGGCCCCTGCCCGAGGCCTGCTCGAAAAAGATCGATCAAGGTCGCTCGATCCATGTGCCGTTTCCATAGCCGTCCCCTTCCCGCGCCGTCGATGCCCGCATCATACCGTATTCGCTTTGATCATCAAAGCGAATACTCGATCAGCAATCGGAGCCTCGGCGACCGCCGGACGAACTCGGCCACGGAACAAGCCTTTTGACGATGGATCCCGAACCCTTGCTTTTGAGGTAGCGGTACCCGATAACCGAGAACACGATCGCGCCGATCAGGTTCACGAACAGATCCTCCATCGTGTCCATAAGCCCGATATCAAGGTAGCCCCCTACCCCAAGCTCCTGACCGTTCACGACAACCTCTTCTATCCCGTCTATGCGCACAGGGTGCTGCGATCCCGTGGGATCCAAGAGCGCGCTCGCGATGCTGGTGACCACCGCATCCTTTTGCATGTCCAGGCCGAACACCCGATCCATGCCGAATTCGAAGAACTCCCAAAGCACGCCGATGGTCATCGAGAAGCAAAACGCCACCACCACGCAGAAAAACGGCGAGAGCGAGAAGGCGATGCGGTCCGATCGATTGAGGATGGACACGAGGGCAAGCCCGATCGCAGCAGCTAGAAACCCGTTGAACGTATGCAGAAGCGTATCCCAAAACGGGAAGATGGTATAGAAATGCAGAAGCTCGCCCAAGATCTCGGCAGCGAAAATGAACAGCACGATGATCACTTCGAGCGTTTCGGGGATGGTGATGCTGAAGTTCACTTCAACGAACGCGGGTACCAAGAACAGCACCAGCGTGAGAAGGCAGAGGAAGAACGCCTCGTAATTGCCGAAAACGAGCGCAGAGGCCGCGCACGCGACCACGATCAAGCGCAGCACCACGTACACGGCGAACGTTCTCTTGTTGCTGTGCATCTGGCACGCCATAGCTTGCGCCGTCTCCCTCATGCGCCCCATAGCCCCGGCTACCGCCCCTGTTGAACGGGGCGGAAATCCAACCGCCTGGCGCGCGGGTCGGCGGACGTCAAAACCACGGCAAGGCGCTGCCCCAAGCGATAGGCTGCGCCCGTATCCTGGCCGGTCAGGCGATGCTGAACCGGATCGAACGCGAAGTACTCAGGCCCCAGGTTCCTCACGGGCACCAAACCTTCGGCGGTGTTGTCCAACCGCACGTACAGCCCGTACGTGGCCACGCCCGACACCACGGCGGAAAACGACTGGCCCACGAACGCCTGCAAGTACTCGATGATTTTGATTTCCTGGGATTCGCGCGCCGCCTTCTCGGCCACACGCTCCATATCCGAGGAATGCTCGGCTATCCAGGGAAGCGCCGCAACCTCCTGATCGAATCGCTCCGACCGCTTCGTCAGCTGCGCCTTCAGCATGCGATGCACCACCAGATCAGGATAGCGCCTGATAGGGGACGTGAAATGCGCGTACGCGCTGCTGGCAAGCCCGTAGTGGGGCTCGCACGCGGGCCGGTAAACCGCCCGCTTCATGGAACGAAGCAGCAGCGACGAGACCAGCTCCCCTTCCGCGCGGGAAGCACTGGCCTGAAGAACCTGCTGCAGCACCCGGGGATCGCCCGCCACCAGCTTGTCCTGATCGACCAGGTCGAACCACGAGAACTCCTGAAACACCGGGATCAGAGCTGCCAGGCTGTCGGACGACGGCTGCTCGTGCACGCGAAACAAGCTCGGGAACCGAGCGTCCTCCAAGTGGCGAGCCACTGTTTCGTTCGCGAAGATCATCGCCTCTTCGATCAGCGAGGTCGCGTCGGTCTTGCGCCTGAGGTCTATGGCAACGGGATGCCCCTCCCGATCGAGGCGCACGCGTGCTTCCACCGTGTCGAAGTCCAGCCCTCCCGCCGCTTCGCGCGCCGCCGAGCGCCTGCGCGCAATGAGCGAAAGACGGGCAAGGCGCCAGGCAAGCTGGTCATCGGCTTCGGTCTGGGCGTCGAGCATGTCCTGCGCCTCGTCGTACGACAAGCGCGCGTTCGAGCGAATAAGGGCGGGGTACAGATCGTACGAAACCAACCGCGCATCGTCGTCGAGGTACAGATCGACCGTCATCGAGCGCCGCACTTCGTTCGGGCGCAGCGAGCACAGATCGCCCGACAGCTCCTCCGGCAGCATCGGAATCACCCGATCGACCAGGTACACGCTTGTTGCGCGGCGCCGCGCATCCAGGTCAAGCGACGAGTTCCACGGCACGTAATGCGAAACGTCCGCGATATGCACGCCCAACCGCCAGCGTACGGCCTCCGCCCCGCGCCCGTCCACGAACCGCATGCCGCGAGGAGCTTCCTCCCGGCGCGCCGGTTGGCTCAGCACGATTTCGCCGTTCGTCAAAACGACAGGATCCAAGGAGATCGCATCATCGAAGTCGCGCGCATCCGCAGGGTCGATGGTGAACGTGAAGCGCTCGCGCAGATCGCGGTACCCTTCGGCCAGCGCGGCATCCTCGTCGACCGTCGCAGCGCGCGCCTCCGAAAGCGCGCCTTCGGAAAACGTTGTCTCGAGCTTGTGCCGCGCGATCACCAAATCTATCGCCGCGGCCTCCTCGTCGGCCTTGCCGAGCACTTCTTCGATAACCCCCGTCGCCGCCGTGTTACGGGAGGGAAACGTGGAGATGCGCACGCGGACAAGCGAGCCGTCCTCGATACCAGGGTATTCTGAGCGCATCGTGAAAATGTCGTAGGGGATGCGCGTATCCTCCGGAACCACGACGCCGAAAGGTTCGGCTACCTCGTAGCGGCCCACCAGCGTATCGTGCGCGCGGTCGATCACGCGCAGCACGCGCGCAGCCGGCTTCTCCGTCGCAGGGGATCCGTGCCGCTCGTGCGGCTGCTTTCCACCGCCCTTCGGCGCGGGGAGAGGGGCCAGCTCCACCAGATCGCCGTCGAACGCGCCCGCCATCTTCGACTCCGGCACAAAGAACTCGCCCTCAGCGGTCTGCACGAAGCCGAAGCCGCCCGCGCGAACCATCAGGACGCCTCGAGGATGAGCGCGGGGTGCGCGCCGCGTATGCGAACGGGAACGAGCCACGGCTCTACTCCCTCACAAGCGACTGAGCGGTTTCGATGGCAAGCGCCTTTTGATTATCGACCCCTTCGGACAGACCCATCGCGATGTCGGGCACCACGCCCACCTGGTCGATGTTGTGGCCGAGCGGGCTCTTGTAGTACGCGGCGGTGTAGCGAAGCGCTCCGCCAAAGCTGAGGTCGCGCGTGACCTGGACCGAACCCTTCCCGAGGGTGGTCGATCCCACGAGCGTAGCACGCTGGTTGTCTTTGAGCGCGGCGGCCAGCACCTCGGCGGAAGCCGCCGTGTTCCCATTGACCAGCACCACAAGGGGCTTGTCGGTCGCAATGGTGCCGTTCGCGTTCTTCGTGGTTTCCTCGGCTTCCTTCGTCTGGATCTTGACCACGGTGCCGCTCTTCACGAACAAGCTGGCCACGTCCACCGACTGAGTCAAGAAGCCGCCGGGATTGTCGCGGATGTCCAGGACGAACGAAAGCGCCCCTTGCGATTCCAGATCGGAAATCGCGCTGCTCACCAAGCTGGACGCGTTCTGGGTAACCTGCTTGAGCTGGATGTAGCCCACGGAACCCGAAAGCTCGGTGACGACGTTTTTCACGGTGTAGCTCGAGCACGAAAGCGTGGTAGTGAATTCCTCGCCGCCTTCGTCTTCAAGGGACGCGGCCCGCCGCCAGGTTATGACGGCGTCCTCCCCTTCGTCGCGACGCAGGGCCGCAGCCACTTCCGTGGTGGTCCAGTCATGATCGCGATCGCCGTCGATGGCCACGACGAAATCGCCTTGGCGCACGTCGGCGGCCTGAGCAGCGGAACCCTCGAACACGTCCACGGCGTAGGCGCGCCCGTTGTATTCCGAGAACAGCACGCCGATGCCCGCATAGCTTCCCGCGCTGTCCTTCATAAGCGCGGCATAGCGGTTCGCATCGTAGTAGCGCAGGTACGGATCCTGCGTGGTCTTGGCGAACGCCTCGAGCACGTTCGAGGTTGCCGTATCAAGATCGTAGGAGTCCAAGCTGTCGTTTTTGAGGATGTCCTCCACTTCGCCGACGCGCGCGCCCAACGATCCGTACGCGTCGCGCGACGAGTCGCTTCTCAACGAGGTTTGGGAATCTCCGGGAAGCCCGCCCATCCCCAAGGACTCCAGCAAGGGAATTTCGCCGCGCACGAAAAAGCCGCCGACAAACGCCAGGCACACTACGGCAAAGAAAGAGAACGCCTTGATAAGGCGCACGTTGCGCGCCCGCGCTTTACGCGCGGACGCGGCAATCTTCGAACTGTCAGTATGCTTCGCCATGACCTTCCACGCGAAACGCTACACCTTGAGGTAGCGACGCATAGCCAATGCAGAGCCGACCAAGCCGATGAACAGGCCGGAAACGATCAGCACCGCATAGATGAGCAGGAACATGTTCAAGGAGATGTCGAAGTTCAAGAACATGAGCGCGCTTTGCAGGCGCGGCAACGCGAAGTTGCGAAGCAGCTCCAAGCACCCGACCGCCAAAAGCGAGCCGATGATAGCGTGCAGCGCGCCTTCCATGAGGAAGGGCCCGCGGATGAAGCCGTTCGACGCACCCACCAAGCGCATGATGGCAATCTCCTTGCGACGGGCAAGAATGGCAAGGCGAATGGTGTTGTTGATGAACACGAGCGCGATGAACACGAGCAAGCCAACCAGGGCTATGCCCACGTAGCGCACGTAGTTGGTCAGAGCGAACAGCCGCTCGACCGTCTTCTCGCCGTACTTGACGGAATCGGCAGGATCGCTGGGATCCTCGCTGATCTTCTGGTACGTCGTATTGCCCAGCAGCGACGAGGCAACCTGCTCGACCAACTGCGGGTCGGACAGCTCGATGTCGATCGAAGCCGGCAAGGGGTTCTGCCCGTCGAGCGTGTCGATGATGTCGGAGCTCGACGTAGAGCGGAATTTCTCGAGCGCCTGGTCTTTCGTCGTGAACCCAACCGAGGCCACGCCCTCAAGACCCTTGACGTAGCTCGAAACGCTCTGGATGTCGGCTTCGGGAGCGTCGTCGGCCACATACGCCGTGATGGACACCTCGTTCTCGACCGACGAAACCACGTTTTCGACCACAAGGCCGGCAACGAAGAAAATGCCGATGATCAGAAGCGACAGGAAGATGGTGACGATGGAGCCCAGTGCCGTTGAAAGGTTACGCGTGAAGCCGGTGAGCGACTCGCGCAAGAAGTAGAAGAAACTAGACATCGAAACCGTACACCCCCCTATCCTGGTCGCGGGTCAGGTTGCCGCGGTCGAGCGCGATAACGCGACGACGCATGTTGTCGACCATTTCGCGGTCGTGCGTGGCAACGAGCACCGTGGTGCCCGTACGGTTGATGCGCTCAAGCAGGTCCATGATGCCGCGCGAGGTCTGCGGGTCCAGGTTTCCCGTGGGCTCGTCGCAGATGAGCAGCGGCGGGCGGTTCACGATGGCGCGCGCGATGGACACGCGCTGCTGCTCGCCGCCGGAAAGCTGATCGGGGCGCTTGTTGAGCTTGTCCTGCAGGCCCACCAGGCGCAAAACCTCGGGGACCTGCGTTTTGATGACGTGACGGCTCTTGCCGATTACCTCAAGGGCGAACGCAACGTTCTCGAACACGGTCTTGTTCGGCAGGAGCTTGAAGTCCTGGAACACGCATCCGATGTTGCGGCGCAAGTACGGCACACGCCAGTTGCGCATGGTGGACAGGTCCTCGTCAGCCACGTAGATATGACCCTGCGTGGGCTTCACCTCGCGAATGAGCATGCGGATGAAGGTCGACTTGCCCGAACCGGAATGGCCTACCAAGAAGATGAACTCGCCCGCGTAGATCTGCAGGGAGATATCGTTGAGAGCCGGCTTGTTCGGCTGCGCGGGGTACACCTTCGTCACATGGTCGAACGTGATGACCGGGGTGCCCGTTTGCTGGGGAATGTCATCGACTTCCAGCACCGGCAGCGACGCGGACAGCTGCGACGCAGTTTGCCGCACCGGCGCCGCATGGGCACCGCCGCGCCGCTGCGGGCGCGGCGGAACCCCTTGGCTGATGTCGTTCGTCACAGAATGCTCCGTTCAAATAGTGATGTACTGAGACGGCCTGATTCTAGCAGAACCGCTATCGGGCCATAACCTTCTTCACAGCTTCGACAATCGCCCGCGAACCCAGGTTGAAGTAGTCAAGAAGCTCCTCGAACTCGCCCGATTTGCCGAACTGATCGCGCATGCCCACGAACTCGACCGGCGTCGGATTCGTGCGCGCAAGCACCTCCGCGACAGCCGATCCCAAGCCACCGTAGACGCTGTGCTCCTCGGCCACCACCACGCGGCCCGTCTTCGCCGCGGACGCCACGACGGTCTCCTCGTCGAGGGGCTTGACGCTGAACGCATCGATGACCTCGACCTGAACGCCCTCTTCAGCGAGTATGTCCGCCGCCTTGAGCGTCTGCTCGACCTCGACGCCGCACGCCACGATGGTGGCGTCGGATCCTTCGCGCAGCACGTAGGCGCGACCCAGCTCAAGCTCTACGCCGTCGGCGTAGACGGCGGGGACGGACGCGCGGCCCATGCGCACGTAGACCGGGCCGGGCGTGGTCGCGGCCAGGCGGATCGCGGCGCGCGCCGCCGCATAGTCGGCCGGCACCAGCACGCGCATGTTGGGAAGCCCGCGCATGAGCGAGACGTCCTCGAGCATCTGGTGGCTGCCGCCGTCGGGTCCGACGGAAATGCCCGCATGCGTGGGGGCGATCTTCACGTCCAGCTTGCTGTAGCACACGGTGTTGCGGATCTGGTCGTAAGCGCGGCCCGTGCCGAACACGGCGAACGAGCCCGTGTAGGCCACGTGCCCCGTGATGGCCAGGCCCGCCGCCACGTCGACCATGTTCTGCTCGGCGATGCCGCAGTTGAACAGGCGATCCTCAAAGCCAGCGTCGGCCAGCTTCTTGGTGGTGGTCGAACCCGTCAGGTCGGCGTCCACGGCAACAACCGGCAAGCCCTCGCCGGCAAGCTCTTCAAGCGTCGCTCCGTACGCTGCGCGCGTTGCGCGCTTGACCTGGGACTGCGTTTCGTCTGCCAGCTTAACCACGGCAGGCCTCCTTCTCCTCCAGCGCCGCCAAGTCGGCCAGCGCGGCCTCGGTCTGCTCGGGCGACGGCGCCTTGCCGTGCCAACCCGCTTGATGCTCCATGAACGACACGCCCTTGCCCTTCACCGTGCGAGCGATGAACGCATGGGGCTTGCCCTGACGATCTGCCTTCGCAGCCGAAAGCGCTTCGACGAGAGCGTCGATGTCGTGTCCGTCGACCTCGCGCGCGTCCCAACCGAACGCCTGGAACTTCGCCACCAGATCGCCCGGATCGCACACGTCGGCCGTGTCGCCGTCAATCTGCAGGCAGTTGCGGTCCACGATGGCCACCAGGTTGTCCAGATTGCGGTGAGCCGCGAACATGGCGGCTTCCCATACCTGGCCCTCCTGGCACTCGCCGTCGCCGAGAAGCGCGAACACCGTCTGGTCCTTCCCGTCAAGCTTCAAGCCGGCGGCAGCGCCCGCCGCAACGGACAGCCCCTGGCCGAGCGAGCCGGTGGACACCTCAACGCCGGGAACCAAGCTGGAATCGGGATGGCCCTGCAAACGGCCCCCCAGCTTGCGCAGCGTCAGCAGCTCCTCGCGCGGGAAGTAGCCCGCATGCGCGAGCACGGCGTAGAGCGCCGGCGCAGCATGGCCTTTCGCCAGGATGAAGCGATCGCGCGCTTCGTCGTCGGGATTCTGGGAGTCGTGCTCGAGGACGCCTCCAAAGTACAGCGCGCATAGGATGTCGGCGCACGAGAGCGACCCGCCCGGGTGCCCACTGCCCGCTTCCGCGATCATGCGCACGATGTCCTTGCGCATCTCGTTCGCCCGCCGTTCAAGCTCGGTCATTCCTGTTCCTTTCATTATTGGGACACTCTCCAACGGTGATAGCCCACCACGAACTCGTCCAGATCGCCGTCGAGGACCGCGTCCACGTTGCCGGTCTCGATGCCGCTGCGGACGTCTTTAACCATTTGATAGGGATACAGCACGTAATTGCGAATCTGGCTGCCGAACGTGGAGTCCATGCGCTCGCCGCGCAGTTCGGCCAGCTCCTGAGCCCGCTTCTGCTCTTCGCGCTCGTAAAGCTTCGCCTTCAGCACGCGAAACGCGGCTTCCTTGTTCTGCAGCTGGGATTTCTCGTTCTGGCACGTGACCACGATGCCGGTGGGCACGTGCGTGAGGCGCACGGCCGAGTCGGTGGTGTTGACGCACTGACCGCCCGGGCCGCTCGATCGGTACACGTCCACGCGCACGTCGGAAGGATTGAGATCCACCTCGATGTCGTCGGGAAGCACCGGAAGCACCTCCACGCCGGCAAACGTGGTGTGTCGGCGCTTCTTGTCATCGGTTGGGCTGATGCGCACCAGACGATGCACGCCGTTTTCGCTTTTCAGCATGCCGAAAGCGTTGCGGCCCTCCACCTGGATGGTGGCCTTGTCCAGTCCGATGCCCTCGCCCGGAACCACGTCGAGCACGGTGACCTTCCACCCTTTGCCCTCGGCGTAGCGGGCGTACATGCGATACAGCATCTCGGTCCAGTCCTGGGCTTCCAAGCCGCCCGACCCGGGGTTCACCGTCAAAATGGCGTCTCCCCCGTCGAAGCGCTCGGAGAACCACGAGCTGATCTCCAGCTTGTCCAGCATGCCGTCGAGCGCGTCGAGCGCGGATTGGGCCTCGTCGGCGAACAGCTCGTCTTCCGCGGCCAGCTCGAACGCGGCGCGCGCGTCCTCTAGAAGGGCCGCCGCTTCGTCGTACTCGCCGATCGTGTCGCGCAGCACGCTGGCCTGCTTCGACACGCTTTGGGCATGGGACGCGTCGTCCCAAAAGCCCGGCGACGCGATCTCGGCATCGAGCTTTTCGAGCTCCGCCGTTTTGTCTTCGATGTGCAGGTACCCGCGCGCGTCTTCCACGCGACGGGCCACCTGCTCTAAGTCTTTCAAGTCTCTATCAGCCATGTTCCTACAGATTCTTACCGTGGCACTTCTTGTACTTAAGGCCCGAGCCGCACGGGCACGGGTCGTTGCGTCCTACGTCGGCGAAGGGATCGTCCTTGTCCTTGACGTAGGTTTGCGGCTTGGCCGCCGCAGGCTTGGGAGGCCTTGCCGGCTGGCCGTCGGCAGCCGGAGCTCCAGAAGCCGCAGCCTGCCTGCGCGCCGCTGCGACGCCCGTTTCCTCGAGCACCTGCTCGGGCGACGAATAGCTCACCTTGCCGTCAAGCGGGCTTTTTTCCTCGGCCAGTTCGGGCTGGTCTTGCTTCACGGCCACCTGAAGACGCAAGAGCGTGCGCAGGTAGTCTTCGTACATGCCCGCCGTCAGGCTTTGGAAGGCGTTGTACGCTTCGTTCTTGTACTCGACCAGGGGGTCGCGCTGACCGAACGCGCGCAAGCCGATACCGGCCTTCAGGTAATCCATCTCCTGCAGATGGGCCATCCAGCGCGTATCGATGATACGCAGCATGACCTGGCTCTCGAGCATCTTCATGACCGACTCGCCCAACTGCTCGGACTTCTCGTCGTACACGCGCTCGAGGTAGTCCGTCAAGCCTTCGGCCAGAACCGCCGGATCGTCGTCGTGGTCGACTTCGCTTACGCGGAAGTCGTCGCGGCCCGTCATGTTGGCGGCCCACGCCTCCACGGCCTTGCTGTCCCAGTCGTCGCTGGGAGCCTTGGCGGGGCAGTTCTCCTGCACCGCGGCCTCCGCCGCGTCGCTCACGATCTGGGGAATGCGCTCGTCCATGTCCTTGCCGTCCAAGATGGCGTTGCGCTCTCCGTAAATGGCCGCGCGCTGCAGGTTCATGACGTCATCGTACTCAAGCACGTTCTTACGAGCGGCGAAGTGCATGCTCTCCACCTGGCGCTGCGCGCCCTCGATGGCCTTCGACACCATGCCGGCTTGAATGGGCATGTCGTCGGGCATGTCGGTCTTCTCCATCATGCGCCCGATGGAGTCCATGCGGTTGCCGCCGAACAGGCGCATGAGGTCGTCTTCGAGCGACAGGTAGAACTGCGTCACGCCCGGATCGCCCTGACGGCCGGCGCGGCCGCGCAGCTGGTTGTCGATACGCCGGGACTCGTGGCGCTCGGTGCCGATGACGGTCAGGCCGCCCGCAGCGATCACGGCGTCGTGCTCTTCGGCGCAAACCCGCTTGGCCTCGGCGAGCGCATCCGCTCGCTGCTCGGCGGTAGGCGCGGGCGGCTTGCCCTCTTCCACCTCGGCATCGGCGTCCAGCTCGGGGTCGAAGCCCCGCGCGCGCAGAACGTCGTCGGCCATCACGTCGGGATTGCCGCCCAAAAGGATGTCGGTACCGCGACCCGCCATGTTCGTGGCAATGGTCACGGCGCCTACGCGGCCCGCCTGCGCGATGATATGGGCTTCGCGCTCGTGGTTCTTCGCGTTCAGGGTCTCGTGCGCGATGCCGCGCTTGTCCAGCAGGCGCGACAGCTTCTCGGAGCTTTCGATGGACACCGTGCCGATAAGGCAGGGCTGACCGTTCGCGTTGCGCTCGGCAACGTCGTCGGCCACGGCGTTGAACTTCGCCTCCACCGTGCGGTAGATCAGGTCGTTCTCGTCCTTTCGAGCAACCGGGCGGTTCGGCGGAATGGCCACGACGGGCAGCTTGTAGATCTCGCGGAACTCGGCGTCCTCGGTCATGGCCGTACCGGTCATGCCGGACAGTTTCTCGTACAGGCGGAAGTAGTTCTGCAGCGTGATGGTGGCCAGCGTCTGGTTCTCCTCGCGCACGAGGACGCGCTCTTTCGCCTCGAGCGCCTGATGCAGGCCCTCGGAATAGCGCCGTCCCTCCATGATGCGGCCCGTGAACTCGTCGACGATCTTCACTTCCCCGTTCACCACCACGTAATCCACGTCGCGATGGAACAGGAACTGGGCCTTCAAGGCTTGCTGGAGGTGGTTCGGAAGCTGCCCGGACGGGTCGGCGTAGATGTCGTCGATCCCCAGCATGGCCTCGATTCTCTCAA
The DNA here is from genome assembly GCF_048427265.1 of Paraeggerthella sp. NCBI lineage: Bacteria > Bacillati > Actinomycetota > Coriobacteriia > Eggerthellales > Eggerthellaceae > Paraeggerthella > Paraeggerthella sp. Next base: position 3,567 of record NZ_DBFOSR010000032.1, on the reverse strand, counting down.
GGCCGCTCTCCGTGGCGTTGATGGTCTTCTTCGCCTCGTCCATCTCGAAGTCCTCGTCAAGGCGAAGGCCGGCCATGACGCGGGCGAACTTGTTGTACGTTTCGGCCGCCTGCGTGCCCGCGCCGGAGATGATGAGCGGGGTTCGCGCCTCGTCGATGAGAATGGAGTCCACCTCGTCGACGATGGCGAAATGATGCCCGCGCTGCACGCGAGCCTCCGCACGGGTCACCATGTTGTCGCGCAGGTAGTCGAAGCCGAACTCGCTGTTCGTGCCGTACGTGACGTCAGCCAAGTACGCGGGCTTCTTCTTGTCCGGGCGCATGCCGTTTTGGATGAGGCCCACCTCCATGCCGAGGAAGCGGTACACCTGCCCCATCCACTCGCTGTCGCGCCGGGCCAGGTAGTCGTTCACGGTGACCACGTGCACGTTGTTGCCCGAAAGGGCGTTCAAGTAGCCGGCCAACGTGGAAACGAGGGTCTTGCCCTCGCCGGTTTTCATCTCGGCGATCTGGCCGTCATTCAAGGCCATGCCGCCGATCAACTGCACGTCGAAATGCCGCAGGCCCAACGTGCGCACGGACGCTTCGCGCACGGTGGCGAACGCCTCGGGCAGCAGGCTCTTGAGGTCTTCTCCTCCTTGAGCGCGCTCGCGGAAAGCGGCGGTAAGCGCGCGCAGCTCTTCGTCGGTCTTCGCCTGCATCTGGGTCTCGAGGGCGTTGACCTTGGCTACGGTCGCCTCGTAATTCTTCATCTGCTTGCCCTCACCGAGCGTTAGCAGCTTGGATAGGAATCCAGCCATGTATGCGCCATCCTTTTCGCGGCCGGAACTGCGCCGGTCGCGCGGTCGAACGTTTGAATACAGCACGAACCACTCTAACATAACGAACCCGCCGCCATCGGCCGGTCAATAATCTCAACAGCATTTTCGCACCGCCGGCCCCGATGCGGGCGACAACGCGCGGGGCTGCGGAAACAGCGTTTTCCCCTGCGGTCGACGGCCGGTCATTCAAGCTCCTCTTCGCTCTCGATGATACTGCGGTACAGGCGCGTGGTCTCGATGGACGGATCGATGCCCAGTTCGTTCACCAAGTAGCGGCGGCATGCGAAGTACGTCTCGAGCGCCGCGCTGCGCTGCCCCGCCCCCAGCTGGGCCTCCATGAGCGCCACGTACGCATCCTCCCGCCCGCCGTCGCGCTGCAGCGCAGCCCGGGCGAACCACAGCCCCTCGCGCACTTCGCCCGCTCCCACCAGCCGCGTCGAAGCCGCCACCAAGGCGTCCACCAGCTTGTCGCGACATTCGGCCCGCCTGCCCACAAGGGCGTCATTGTTATTCTCGCTGGGAAGGATGTCGTCTGAGAACCTGTCGTTCACCTGCGAAAACAAGTATGCCCACCCCCCGTATCCCGGCTGTTCGAACAACAGCTTGTTGCACACGTCGTCCAACTGAACAACGTCGCTGTCCAGCAGGTCGGCATCAAGGCGCAGTCCACGTTGCTGCCGAATCAGGTACGGACAGGTGCCGTCCGGCGTTTTGAGCGCACGCCGCAAAAGGCTCCAAACCCCGTAGAAATTCTTGCGCGCCGCTTCCAGCGGGCTTTCCGGCCACAGCAGCGAAACCAGTTTGTCGCGCGAGAATTCGCGCCCCCGGTTGAGCACGAGAAGAGCCAGCAACGTTTTGACCTTCTGCCTCCTGAACAGCGCATCGTCGACCCGCTTGCCCCCTATGCGCACGTCCAAGCCGCCGAACAGATTCACCGTGAGCCTCGGCGCCGCCCCGATGGCCGCAGACGGCGCGGGCATGCAAGACTGGCTGCTGAGCGCATCGGGATGGGTGGCCGAGAACACGAAGCGGCGCTCGGCGCGCTCTCGCTCGATGCGCTCATGATCCGCGCGCTGGGAGAACAGGGCCATCTCGACGCGGCGCACGGCCAAAGACGAGCGCGCGTCAAGGGAAGGCACCGACACCGCTCCGCTTTCGCATGCGCGCTCGAGCCCCGCGCCCGCCATTCCGTCGAAAAGCCGCAATGCGTCCTGCGCAAGCGTCGAAACGCGCGCTCGCACCACGACAGCCACCTGGTCGACCGGTTCCGAGGGCAAGGCCTCGGCCCGCGATCGCCCGGCGCGCGCTTCAAGTTCCGCGCAAGAGAGCACCCAAGCTGCAGCATAGGCCATCATGCGCCCGCGAACGCCGCCTTCGTACCAGGCCAACCACGCTTTCGCTCCTTCCGTGCACGACGTCTCAAGCGCGTCCTGCACGGCAGCTGCCGCCGCAAGAGACCGTCCGTCCGTATCCGGCAAAAACCCGTCATCCTCGCGCGCGGCTTCGGGAGCAAGGGCCAGCGACGAGGCCAGGCGAATAGCGCGGCGGCGCTCCCCTTCTTCGGCGCATCGGCCCAAGACGAGCGCCGCGGCGGCTCGCAATCCGACCGCGGCGGCAGAAGACCCGCTCACCCGTCGCGCAACGGCGCAGGCTGAGTCGCGATCCCCCAACAAGGCGCGCCGCGCGGCCTCCGCGGCGTCGAGGAAGCAGGCCAGACCGGCTTTCTCCCCGCCGAGCGAGCGGTACACGTCGCACGCGGGGACCAGGCAGGCCCCGTCGGAAAGCTCGCGGCCCCGGCTTGCCAACCATACCGCGCGCGCCTTGCGCGATGCCAGCAAGCGAGCCGCATCGCACGCACGCGCAAGCTGCTCGCGCTTCAGCAACGCGTCCGCAATGTGCGTCGCGAGCGCATCGGCGTCGGAAAACACCGACCTCTCCGCAAGGCCGGGCAATGTCGGCGAAAACGCCTCCGACAGCTCGTCCATCGAAAAAGAGGCGGCGTCGAAGCGTTCTTTCCTACAATCGATTCCCAGGTAAGGATACTGCTCCGACAAAATCGCAATCGAATCGTCCTCGCAGGAACCGAACGCCGCAAGGTCGGCAAGCGCGCCGTTTTGCAGGCACAGCATCGAAAACAAGGGGAGCATCAAATCGGCGGGAAGCTCCTCTTTCGCAACCGACGCAAGAAACGCTGCGCGATCGTCGGGCGTCCCCCACACAAGCGTCGCGATGCGACGAGCCGTCGGCATGAGGGCGGCGGGTTCGGCCTCGCGCTCGGCAGCCGTGCGCAAAGCATCAAGCTCGGCATCGGTCAACAGCAAGTCCGCGGCCCCCAGCTTGAGGCGGTCCCGCTGCCCATGGAAGGCATCGCGCATGGGCAGGCAGGTGACCAGAACCTCGCAGCCACGGTCGATCAGCGCGTCCACCTCACGAGACAGCAACTCGACGCGCTGGGGGTCCAGCGAGGGCACGTCCTCGACAACGGCCAAGAACGGAGCGCGGTCTTCCGAAGAAAGCGTCTTGGCAATGCGCCCGTCATCGAGATCGCGCAAAAAGCACGGGCTTTTCGCGTCGATCCAAAACACGTGCTCGAACCGGAAAACCGTTTCCGCGTACTCCAGCGCTACGAACGATTTGCCGAATCCCTCGGGCGCAACGATGAACCGGGGAACATGGCGCTCCCTCAGCAACTTCGCAATGAGGTCGGGGCGCCGGTAGTGGCGGGCCGAGACGAATCGCTGCGGACG
>NZ_DBFOSR010000031.1:0-49094 GCF_048427265.1 Paraeggerthella sp. | reverse complement strand
GTAAGGGGGACCGACTATGTCGGCTCAAACCGATTCTCCGGCGAAAGCGTCCGGAGAGAGCATCGAGCAGTTCGGCTACAAGCAAGAACTGCGAAGGGGCATGGGTCTGTGGGATGTCGTGTTGTACGGCGTCCTGTTTATGGTGATCATTGCGCCGCAGTCCATCTTTGGCACTATCCAGCAAAACAGCCACGGCATGACGCCGTTGGTGTACATCATTGGTTTCGTGGCTATCTTGTTCACGGCCATGAGCTACATGCGTATGTCGAAGCGGTTTCCCATTGCAGGTTCCGTGTATTCGTACGTGCAGCGCGGCATGAACCCCCATGTGGGCTTCATCGCGGGTTGGCTTATCCTGCTGGACTACGTGTTGGTGCCGTCGTTGCTCATCGTCATGGTGATGAACTGGGGCGTCGCACTCATTCCGGGTAGCCCGGCGTGGCTGTGGGCCGTGGTGTTCATCGCGTTTAACACGTTCGTGAACATTCGCGGTATTCAAATGAACCGTGGCGTCGACTGGATCATCTTCATCGTCGAGATTGTGGCCGTTGTCGCTTTCATCGCTTTGGGTACGCAATTCGTGCTGGGCGGCGGCGGTGCGGGTGGCTTCGTGCTTGATCCCATTTACCAGCCGGGACAGGTTGATGCTCACTTTGTCGCGGCAGGCATCTCCATTGCCGCACTCTCGTTCCTAGGCTTTGACGGCATGTCGACGTTGGCCGAGGAAACGCGCGAGCCTGAAAAGAACATCGGTAGGGGTATTATCATCGCGCTTTCCATCATCATCGTCGTGTTCGTGGCGCAGACCTATATCGCCGCTATCGTGCAGCCCGACTGGGCGGCTACCGACCCTGACATGGGCTTCTTCGATTCTGTCTACTTGGTTGGCGGCCCGGTGTTCTACAAGATCATGCTGTTGGTTAACATTGTTGCCGTCGGTATTGCGAACATCATTAACGCACAAATGGCTTCTTCTCGCTTGCTGTACTCCATGGGCCGCGACGGCGTTATCCCGCGCGTGTTCGGCAAGGTGCATCCCAAGTTCAAGACGCCGTGGGTTGCTTCCATCTTCTTGGGTGTTGTTACGCTGTGCCTCGCCCTTCCGCTGCAGGACTACATGGGTACGCTGGCAGGTTTCGTGAACTTTGGCGCCTTGGCATCCTTCATTTTGCTGAACTTCGCGGTGTTCTGGTTCTTCTTCGTAAAAGAGAAGAAGCGTACGTCGTTCAAAGACGTGTTGATGTATCTGATTTGCCCCTGGATCGGCATTTTCATCCTAGGGTACGTGTTTACCGGCTTTGAATGGACCACCTATGCGGTGGGCATTTCCTGGATGGTCATCGGCCTGATTATCGGCGCGGTGAAATCGAAGGGCTACAAGGAGGTTCCGGAGGCGTTTAAGCATCTGGAAGTGTAGCGCGCAGGCGATTGATTGTTGAGCGGGCGGCCTTCGGGTCGCCCGCATTGCCGTTCGGGTTGGTGCGTTCGCTTGGCGCGCGACGGCGCTTTGCGTTTGCCTGCGCAGCGGCTCGCGCGGGTGTCGGTATACTATGCTGATCAAGGCGGATCTACGCGAAGGGGGAGCGATGGGGGCTTCGAAAGCGCGCAATGCGGTTCTGGCGGTGGGGGCCATTATGGTGGACGTGGTGTGCTGCGTACCGGCGCTGCCAGCCTCGGGCGAAGGCGTGGTGGTCGAGTCGTCGCGCGCCGTCGTGGGAGGCTGCGCGTTCAACTCTGCGAACGCTGCGCGCCAGTTGGGGGCCGACTGCACCTTGTTTGCGCCCGTGGGCGAGGGTATCTACGCAGGGTTTGTAGAAGGTGCGCTTGCGCAGCGCGGCTTGCAGGCGCCGTTGCGCGTGAAAGGCCGCGACAACGGATCTTGCACGTGCTTGGTCGAGCCTGATGGACAGCGCACGATGATCACTTCGCCGGGCGTCGAGCGCTACTTCGAGCGGTCGTGGTTCGACGCCATCGACGCTGCGCATGTTTCGTGCGGTCTTGCCAGCGGATACGAGATAGAGGGTTCCGGCGGCAACGCTATCATCGAGTTCTTTGAAGAGCATCCCGAAATCCAGTTCTTCTATGCGCCCGGTCCGCGCATTTTGGGCGTGGGGCCGGAGAAGCACGCGCGCATCAACGCGCTTCGCCCCATTTGGCACCTGAACGATCAGGAGGCCCTTGCGTACACCGGTTGCTCGACGCTTGAAGATGCGGCTCGCGTTCTGGCTGCAGCTTGCGAAAACGCCGTGGTCATCACGGCGGGTGCTGCCGGCTCCTTTGTGCTTGAAGGGCCGGACGCTTGTTTTGCCAACGTTGCAACGGAGGCGGTTCGCGTGGCCGATACCGTGGGAGCGGGCGATGCTCATCTGGGCGCGCTTGCGGCTGCGCGCGCTGCGGGCCGTTCGTGGAAGGAATCGCTTGAGCTTGCGAACAAGGTGGCGTCTGGCGTATGCTCGGTTGAGGGTGCAACGCTTTCTGACGAGGCGTTCGCTCGGTTGGGCGTGGCGCTGTAGCGACGCGCCTGCAATTCGGCCGCGAGGTTGCCGTCGATGAAGGCGGCGCTCCGCTTGCGGGGTCTCGCGTTCGCTCGCGAAGGGATGTGCGCACGAAAAACCGCCATCGCTGGCAGGTTTTGACGTTTAGGGGTTGTCGGGCGGTGCGTCGTTCTTGCTGTCATGAGGCTTGCTTTTTATTTTGCCTGGTCGCGGCCTTGGGCTATTGCACTGCTCTTTTGCGAGCGCCCGTCCGGCGGGGTTCAACGACCTCAAACCGTGAAAACCTGCCAGCGATGGAGGTTTTTCGTGCGCAAGCTTGCTGGGAGAAGGCGCCGAGCGATGCGCGTGCGCGCGAAAGCGAAAGGCAGCCGGCCTGGGCGCGTCTGGAGAGGCCGCGTGCTGGGGTCGCACGTTGGGACGCGGCCTGGGAAGCCGTGCGTTGGGGCGCGTTTGGAGAGGCCGCGCGTTCGGGCGCCTGTTGGGGCCGCGCTCCCGCTCCCCGGCTGCGTGCCACGCGTCCGGGGCTCGTCCGGGCGCCCGTTGAGGCCGTTCGCTCGGCGCCCGTTGCTGCGCTTCCCGGCTGCGCGTTCGCCCGCGCGTCGCCGCGACCCGATCCCGCAGCCAGCGCACGCTGCGACCCGACCTCGCAACCCGATCCCGCAGCCCGCGCGCCGCCGCGACCCGATCTCGCGGCGGCCCGACGGCAATCCGGCTCGCACCGGCTTGTGGCTTTCGGCTTGCAGCATATATGTGCTGCAGGTTCGTTCGCCTGCCTTTCGCGCTTGGCGAAGAGCCTTGCGGTATCATGGTCGCCAGACGAGATCATGGAAAGATGGCGGGTGATATGAAGCGGTTTTCGGTACTGGGCGACTCCATCAGCACGTTCGAGGGGTGCAACCCCGAAGGATTCGACGTGTTCTACGAGAACGAGCGTCGCGACGCAACCGGCGTTCGCCTTGTGGAGGACACCTGGTGGGCGCAGGTTATCGAGCAATGCGGCGGCGAGCTGTTGAGCAACGGTTCGTTCTCTGGAAGCATGGTGGAGGGCGCGGGTTTTCCTGCGGCAAACAGTGCTGAGCGCATTGCGGCGCTGGCGAAAGACGGCGTTGCGCCCGATGAGATCCTTGTGTTCATAGGCATCAACGATTACGGGTGGGGCGGCCCGGCCGCCCAAGCTGCGGGCCGCGGAAACGCCCTGCCAGCAACGCTTGATCTGTCCGCCATTCCGGAAGCCGAGGCGGGCCTGGCTTCTGCCGATGCGGCCGAGCGGTTCGGCCAGGCGTATAGTGCGATGCTCGCTCGTATGCGCGCTGCGTATCCGCAGGCCAAAGTGTGGTGCTGCACGCTGTGCCCCGGTCGCATGGAGGGCTCTGTCCATTCGACGTTCGCGTACCGGTTGCGGGGCGTTCATTTCGATCGCTATAACGACGCTATTCGCCTGGCCGCCGAATCGAACGGATGCTGCGTTGCCGACGTTCGCGCTTTGGGCCGCGATTACGAAGCTCTTGAGGGGACCCACCCGACAAAGCGCGGCATGGCGCAGTTTGCCCTTATGGTCTTGCATGCGATGGCAGCATGCGATGGCGGCTCGCTCGAAGGCCGCGCTTCGAGCCTTCTTGTCGATGACGCGTTCGGCAGCGCTCCTCGCTCGTTCGAGACGTGCCGGAAGCCCGCTTGCGTCGGTTGCACATACGCCGGAGCTACGGGAAACAAGTGGCTTTGCGTGTGCCGAAGGGACGACGAAGCGCGCAGCGAATAGAGCTGCCCGGCGCACGCGTCCGGCTCGCGGCGCGCCTCACAACAAAAAAGTGAAAGGATATTCCTTCATGCAAGGGAAACCTCTTGTTCTATTGCTGCTGGTTTTATACGGAGCAGCATTTCTTGCGGGGTTCAATGAAAACCTCGTAAACATGGCTCTCGTATCCATCATGGCCGATTACGGAGTGGATTCCGTGACGGCCCAGTGGTTGGTGACGGGATACATGATCGTTGCCACCGTGGTGGTCATGTGCATGGCGTTTCTATACCGACGCTTCCACTTGCGCACGCTGTTTTTCGCTGCATCGGCTTTGAGCTTCGCTGGTTCTGCGATGGGGCTTGTTGCGAACGGGTTCGAGATGCTGTTCGCAGCGCGCTTGGTGCAAGCGGTGGGCACGGGCATATTCATCCCTCTTATGATGAACACGATCGTGACCGTTACGCCCAAAAACAAACTGGGCACCTATTTGTCCATTGGTGGCTGCACCATCACGTTCGGTCCTGCCTTGGCTCCGGTGGTATGCGGGGCTTTGGTGACGACGTTCGGCTGGCACAGCATTTTCGTGGTTCCCATGGTTGCGATGGCGATCCTGTTCGGCCTAGGGCTTCGCTTCGTGAAGAACCTGGAAACCAGCGAAGCTCACCTTGACGTTCTTTCCGTCGTCCTTGCGGCCGTGCTGCTAACCGCGCTTTCGCTTGGGTTGGTGCAATTGACTATCGACGTGCCTTTGGCGCTTGGCTCTCTGGCGGCTTCGGCTCTTCTGTCGGTGGCGTTCGTCGTGCGTCAGCTGCGTTGCAGCCATCCGCTCATCGATCTTGAGCCGCTGAGAAACCGAGCCTTCTGGCCCGCGTTGTTGCTGGCAACCGTCTCGATGATCAGCATGTTCTCCATGAGCGTGCTGCTTCCGCTGTATTTCGAGGGCGCCGCCGGCATGACTGCTCTTTCCGCGGGGTTGGTCATTCTGGTTCCCGTGCTGGCGAATGCGGGCACGACGCTGCTTGGCGGACGCATTATGGACAAGCGCGGCGAATGGCCCCTGTTGCCGTTAGGCTTCGGTGCCATCGCCCTCGGGTTCATCGCCTTGGCGCTGGCCGGGCCTACGCTGTCTATTCCCGTTGTGTTCGCGGCCGCGCTGCTCATGTACGTGGCGGTTGGCTTCGTGTTCTCGCCTTCTCAAACAGCGGGCTTGCGCACGCTGCCGCCGCAGCAAAATCCGTTTGGCGTGGCTCTTATGACCACGGTTGTTCAAATTGCGGCATGCGTTGGCCCGTCCCTTTACATTGGCATCATGTCGACGGGACAGATTGCGGCCGTCGCTCAGGGAGCGAGCGCGTCCCAGGCTGCGGCCGAAGGGTTTTCGCTGGCCATGTTGGTGGCAAGCGGGGTGGCCGCAGCCGGGTTCGTGCTGTCGTTTCTGTACGCTCGCGCCGCGCGAAAGCGAACTGCCGAGCGCATCGGGCATTCCGTGCCGTGCTTGGCCCTGCTGATGGAGCCCGATCCGTACACGATGCCTGCCGATTCGACGGTAAGCCAGGTCATGCGCGCGTTCGTGGATCTTAAGGTGAGCGGCTTGCCTCTTGTGGATGCGGCGGGGCATCCGGTGGGCTTCGTGTCCGACGGCGACGTCATGCGCTATCTTGCCGACCGTCATCCGGTGGTCACGGGCGCGTACTCGCTTATGAAGGCAGCCAACGACCAGGGCATCGACGAACGCTTGCGCGAGCTCATGCTGCTGCCGGCGCGCACGATAGCCACGGAGAAGCTGATCGCGCTTGATGCCGACGCCACGCTCGAAGAGGCATGTTCGTTGCTGGCGTCGCGCCGACTGAAGAAGGTCCCGGTGGTAAGCGAGGGCCTTGTGGCGGGAACCGTCAACCGTTCTGACGTGTTGCGCTACGCCATGGACACGGTTTTGCAGGCCGCGCCGGTGCGGTAGCGGCAAAGGTTCTCGGCTGCTTTGTTATTATGTGTGAATATGTCGTACAATAATTCTCACGTGAAGGCAAAGACCAGGAGCCGACAAAGGCCGGCACCCGTTCCTTGGATAAAGGTGGTGCGCCCATGGGGGCAGCGTTCGGAGAGGTCGAAACCAGTGCCTATGTAATCGACGGCGACTATCGCATCGTCTATTTCAACGATAAGGCTGCGGAGTCTTTTCCTGGCTTGCAATGGGGAATGTGCTGCTATCACGCTTTGCGCGGCGAATCGGCGCCGTGCCACGATTGCCCGTTGCTGCTCGATCACAGCAACAAGGGCCTTCTGTACAATCAGGTGCTTCAAAGCTGGGTGGAAACGGAAGTCAGCGATATCGAATGGCCCGGTGCGGGCGATTGCCATATATTCTTGAGCCGCAAAACCGACAAGCCTGATTTAGGGGTGCCCGATTCTCCGCCGATCGATTCTTTGACCGGCTTGTACACGCGCGCAGCATTTTTCCGCGCCGTCGCCGACGCCCTTGCCGCCCACCCGAATCGCTCGTACTGCCTGATGGCCATCGACATCGAGCACTTCAAGCTGTTCAACGAATGGCATGGAGAAGAGGCCGGGGACCGATTTCTCGAAGAAGTGGGAAGGTTGCTCAGGGAGGCGTCGGTGCAGCAAAACGGAGTGGCGGGATACTTGCGCGGCGACGATTTCTGCATGCTGATTCCCTGTTCGCCCAAGGCGATCGAGGGTTTGCAAGGCCGTATTTCGCAAAGCACGCTACGGCATGGGCGGGGCATGGGGTTTTTGCCGGCCTTCGGCTTGTATCTTGTTGACGATCGGTCGCTTCCCGTAAGCACGATGTACGATCGAGCGTTGCTGGCGCTGGCTTCGGTCAAAGGCGACTACGCGCAGCGCTCGCGATGGTACGACGAGGGCATGCTGCGAGAGATCGAGGACGATCACTCCCTTTTGCTGGAGGTTCAGCGTGCCTTGTCGAACGGGGAGATTACGTTCTACGCGCAGCCGAAGTGCAACATCACTACGGGAAAGATCGTGGGTCTTGAGGCGCTCGTGCGCTGGGATCATCCCGAGCGGGGGCTGATTCCTCCTGATCGATTTATTCCCATGTTGGAGCGAAATGGGCTAATTACCACTCTTGACCTGCACATTTGGGAAGAAGTGTGCTGCTCTCTTCGCGAATGGATGAAAAGGGGCCACGCGCCCGTTCCCATTTCCGTCAATGTGTCGCGCCGGGATTTGTACGCGTTGGACGTTCTTGCCATGTTCGAGGAGCTGATCCGCAAATACGGCATCGACCCTCGCTTGCTAGCGGTTGAAATTACCGAAAGCGCCTACGTTGAAGACTGCGATCTGATGGCGGTTATCGTCGATGGGTTGCACGATCTGGGTCTTTCGGTGCACATGGACGATTTCGGCAGCGGGTACTCGTCGCTCAACATGCTGAAAGACGTAAGCGTCGATGTTCTGAAACTGGACATGAAGTTGCTTGAGGCTGTGGACGCGCGCAGCCGCAAGGGGCGCGGCATTCTGGAATCGATCATCGGCATGGCAAGGCTCCTGGATATGCAGGTCATTGCGGAAGGGGTCGAAACCGAGTCTCAACGCGCGTTGCTTGCGCAGATGGGATGTTTGTACGGGCAGGGGTACTTCTTCTACCGTCCCATGTCGAAAGAGGAGTTCGAGCCGCTTATCGCTGCTCGGAGAAACGTCGATTTCCGCGGTATGCAGGCCGATTCGATCGACCAGTTCAGCATTCGAGATTTGATTGAGAGCAAAATGCTGAGCAAAACCATGTTCGACGACATCATGGGCGCCTTGGTGCTGTACGACTTCCATGATGGCGAAGTGGAATTGCTGAGCGCCAACGAGCACTATTGCCAGCTTACGGGCATTGACCCCGTTGACCTGCACGAACAGCGGTATAGCTTCGCACGTCAGGCGTACGAGGCCGATTGGGATGAAATTGTGGCGGCGTTCGAAAGCGCTCGCCAAAGCGTTCCGAACGGTGCTACCGCCGTGGTGCGGCGCATGCGCGCTGGCGAAAAGACCGTTCATTTGCAAATGCGCCTAGTTTTTTTGCGCGAGCGCGACGGACATGCGCTTTACCTGGGGTCTTTGAGGGACGTGACTCAAGAGCAGCAGCAGGCGCGCCAGCTGGAAACCTCGCGCCGCGCGCTTTCTGCGGTGGCGGGCGCGAATTCGCCGGATTTCTCGCTGATGAACCTGACCGAAGAAAATCGCAAGACCGCCTTGTCCATTTCCGCTCAAATGTCGCCGGGCGGCTTGATCGGCGGGTACTGCGAGCCGGGCTTCCCTCTGTATTTCGCCAATGCGGCCATGGTGGACCTTCTGGGGTACGATTCCTACGAAGAGCTGGCGGAATCCATTGACTGGCAGGTTGGCAACACCATCCATCCCGACGATTTCGACTCGGTTGTGGCCGACATCGGCCCCGAATACTACGTGGGCCTTGAGTACACCACAACGTATCGCATGACCAAAAAGGACGGAACGTGGTTCTGGACCATCGACAAAGGGCGCGTCGTGGAGGCCGAGGACGGGCGGATGGCCATTGTCAGCGCGTGCACGGACATCACCGAAGTGATGATGGTTCAGCAGCATCTTGCGGAGCGCAACCGATTTTTGCTGAGCCGCAACGACGAGCTGGCGTTTTTGAACGAAGACATGCCCGGAGGATACCATCGCTGCCTCGACGGCCCCACGCATGACTTCTTGTATATAAGCGATCGCTTTCTTGAGATGTTCGGCTATACGCACGAAGAGATCAAGGAGCTGTTCGATGACAAGTACATGAATATGATCCACCCCGAAGATCGCGAGCGCGTTCTGAAGGGGGTGGCCTCCTTGAAGGAGGGCGATGCGCAGCCGTTCCCCTTGGAGTATCGCATGCGAGCAAAAAGCGGGTATCGTTGGGTGGTTGATCAAAGCCGCTTTTTGGAGTACGAGGGAACGTCGTTTTTGCAGGGCGTTGTGGTCGACGTGACCGAAACGGTTGAGCTTCGCAACATGATGCGCATTTTGATGGAGCATACGCCCAACGACATCGTGCTGCTGTCGTGGTCCGACCGCGAACGCGTGCGCGCACACGTGGTGGCGTGCGGGGTGTCGGGGAAGCACGGTCTTTCCTGCGAGCAGTACGAGAAGGTTGTCTTGGATCATCTGTATGCTCGGTCCGAGGAAGGCGAGCGTCGCCTTGTCGACCTGATTGCTGATAAAATCGAATGCGGGGAAGAGGCTGTTGTCGTTACGAAAGCCCGATTCTCAGGGCAGGAAGACGTTTGGATGCACATTGAAGCGCGCCGGGTCGAGATGCTGCCGGCGAAGCATACGGCCTTGTGCTTGTGCACCGATGTGACCGAAATCAAAGACCGCCAGCAAGAGCTTTGGCTTGCCCAACGAAAGCTCGAGGGCGTTTTGAGCCAGGCTGGCGTGAAAATTTGGGATTGGGATATGGAGAACAATCGACTGGTGCTTTCTCGAAGCGAGGTGGTCGATCGGGTGTTGGGCCATGTCGGTCGCATAGAGGAGAGCCTGATGATAGTTGAAGGGTTCGACCTTGAAGACCTTCCGTTCCGTTACGTTCCTCCTGGATATCGGCAGGTGTTCACCAACTTTTTCCGTCGCGTTTACGCTGCGCGGGATCATGCCCGCTTGTCGTTCGAGGCGCCGTTCGAGCTTGACGGCGAAACCACCATCTGGCTGGAGACCGCGTGCGAGACCGTGCGCGACGACCGAGGTCGGCCCATTCGCGCTGTGGGGTACTACCTTGACGTGACCGACCGTCGAAACGAGTCCTTGCGCAGCAAGGCGAACGTCGAGGCGCTGCGGCAGCTGAAGGAGCAGAGCGGGCAGTTGGCTAAGATGGCGGAAACGGATGCGCTGACGGGGCTGCGCAATCGGCAGTCCGCCATTCCCAAGATAGAGGGTCGTCTGCGTGCTGTGCGCGAAGGGTCGTTGAACGAGCTGCCGTGCGCGCTGGTCATGCTGGATTTGGATTCCTTCAAGCTGGCCAACGACGTGTTCGGCCACGCTTACGGAGACGAAGTCATCACGCACATGGCCAAATCGTTGCAAGCCGTGTTCCCCGATAACATCGTGTGCCGCATGGGCGGCGATGAGTTCTTGGTGTGGTGCGAGGACGTTGACGTTGCGTCGCTCGAGAACGCCCTTGACCGGGCTTTGCGCGCGATGGAGGTTCGTCGCGTGACGGATGGCCGTACCTTCTTGTTCTCGGCTTCGGCGGGGTATGTTTTGGCGCCGCAGGAGGGCGCTTCGTTCGACGAGCTGTATCGGAAGGCCGATGAGGCGCTGTTCTCGGCCAAGATGAACGGAAAGCGCTCATGTGCGGGGTATTCGCCCGATATGAAAAGCATCCGTTGCGAACTTGCCGAATGATCGAGGAGCAACTGCGGAGTATTGTGCGATGCGCTTGACATCTTTCGAGGTCGGTTTACAATCCTGATTTAGCACTCGAAGGCTGAGACTGCTAAATCAGGATGCTTCCATGCGCGAAGACGGTTGGCAGCTTGGCCCTTTGCATGACAGACGACGAAACGAAAGGGAGCGATGCCGACCATGCGCAAGTTCAAGACAGAGAGCAAGAAACTGCTCGACCTCATGATTAACTCCATTTACACGAACCGCGAGATATTCCTTCGCGAGCTTATTTCGAATGCGTCCGACGCGGTGGATAAGCTGTACTTCAAAAGCCTTACCGACAAAGATATCCAGCTGAGCAAGGACGAGCTGCGCATTCAGGTGTCGTTCGACAAGGATGCGCGCACCGTTACCGTCAGCGACAGCGGCTTGGGCATGACCAAGGACGACCTGGATCTCAATCTGGGCACTATCGCTCATTCCGACAGCATGGCCTTCAAGGCCGATAATGCCGAGGTGCAGGGCGAGGATGTGGACATCATCGGCCAGTTCGGCGTGGGTTTCTACTCCGCTTTCATGGTGGCCAAGAGCGTGCGCGTGGTTTCGAAAGCGTACGGCAGCGACGAAGCGTGGGCTTGGGAAAGCGACGGCGTTGAGGGCTACAGCATTTCCGAGGCGCAGCGCGACGGGCACGGCACCGACGTCATCCTTACGCTCAAGGACAACACCGACGACGACAACTACGATACGTTCCTGTCCGAGTACGGCTTGAAGAACCTGATCAAGCGCTACAGCAATTACGTGCGCTACCCCGTGCAGATGGAAGTTTCCAAGACGCGCGAGAAGCCGAAGCCCGAGGATGCGGGTGACGACTACACGCCCGAGTACGAGGATTACACCGAGGTCGAAACCATCAACTCGATGATTCCCATTTGGAAGCGCCGCGCCTCCGAAGTTACCGACGAGGAGTACAACGAGTTCTACAAGACCGACTTCCACGACTTCTCCGACCCGGCGCGTACGTTCAGCATTCATGCCGAGGGCGCGCTCAGCTACGACGCGCTGCTGTTCATTCCGGGCCGCGCTCCGTACGACCTGTACAGCAAGGACTTCAAGAAGGGCCTGGCCCTGTACAGCTCCAACGTGCTCATCATGGAGAAGTGCGAGGAGCTTTTGCCTGACCATTACAACTTCGTGCGCGGCGTGGTGGACAGCCAGGACCTGACGCTCAACATTTCGCGCGAGACGTTGCAGCACAACAGCCAGCTGCGCGCCATTGCCAAGAAGATCGAGAAGAAGATCACCTCCGAGCTCAAGAAGATGCGCGACAACGACCGCGAGGCGTACGAGAAGTTCTTCGAGGATTTCGGTCGCGGCTTGGAATTCGGCATTTACACGAGCTACGGCATGTTGAAGGACGAGCTGGCCGAGCTGCTGCTGTTCTACTCCGCCAAGCAGCAGAAACTGGTCACGCTTGACGAGTACCTGGAAGCCGCACCGGCTGATCAGAAGGCTATCTACTACGCTGCGGGCGAGAGCATCGAGCGCTTGGGCAAGATGCCCATCGTGAAGACGGTGCTCGAGAAGGGCTACGACGTGCTGCTGTGCACGCGCGACGTGGACGAGTTCTGCTTCCAGTCGATGATGGCGTACGGTCCCGAGCCCGAGCTTGACGCCGACGACAAGCCCATCGAGGGCACCGGCCCCAAGGAGCTCAAGAACGTGGCTTCGGGCGATTTGGATCTGGCCTCCGAGGAAGAGAAGAAGGAAGCCGAAGAAACCGCCAAGGAGAACGAGACCCTGTTCGCGGCCATGAAGGATGCTCTGGGCGATGCCGTGACGAAGGTGAGCGTGTCGTCGCGCTTGAGTGATGCGCCCGCGTGCATTACGGCGGCGGGTCCGGTGTCGCTTGAGATGGAGCGCATCATGGCTCAGATGCCCGATGGGGCCGAAGGCCCGAAATCCGAGCGCGTGCTGGAGATCAACGCGAAGCACCCCGTGTTCGAGGTGCTGAAAGAAGCGCAGGCGGGCGGCGATGCCGATAAGGTGAAGCTCTACGCCGACATCCTGTACAACCAGGCGCTGATCGTGGAGGGCATGCCCATCGACGATCCCGTGGCTTACGCAAACGCAGTAACGAAGCTTATGGCCTAACTTGTTTCGGCGGTTGACGACCGCCGAAACATGCCGACGCTATGGCCCGCGTGACGCACTGCGCCAGCCAGGGCGACAGGTCAAGAAAGCTCGCATGCAACCTGCACGTTGAAACTGCCCCGCCGAATCGGCGGGGCAGTTCGCATTCGGGACTCGTGAACGTGCGAATCAGGGACGCTACAGCGGCCCGCGCGGTGTGCTGCGTTAACGAGGGCGCACTCGTTACAGCTCCTGATGTGCGTCCAGCTTGTCCCGTGCGCTCACGGCGACGGCGCCTGCTGCAACGGCCGTCACGGCGGCTCCAATGACCACGGCTTCGGCGGAGTCGCCAGTGCGTGCGAGCGGCTTGGGATCGGGCTTGGCCGTCGGCACCGGCACCGGCGTCGGTTCGGGCTGGGGTTGGGGCTCTGGCTCGGGTGCAGGATCGGGACCGTTCTTGATGGCAATGCGCCCCTGACCGCCTTCGCTTGCGTATTCGCTGCCGATGACGCCTTTCAAGTCGTATTTCAGGTACTCGATCAATGCGGCGTTGTCCACGTCGAGCAGCACGGGATCGTCTGCCTTGAACATGGTCATGCCGTCGCCGCCCTCCATGATCATATAGGTGTGCGACACCATCTTGTACGTTCTTTCCGTATCGAGCGGCCGTCCGTCCACCAGCACGTCTCGCACGCGGTATTCTCCGGCCACGCGCACGAAGCTTCCCTTGTCGTCGATCTCGATGGACGAGGGCACGTCGGTGCGCACGGCGTAGGTTACGCCAGACGTCTGCATGAATCCGCCGCTTCCTTCGGGTAGCTTGCTCGCGCCCATTTCAAGTGCATCCAGAATGTTCTGGCCCTTGGTTTCTATGTAGCAGAGCTGGTTGCTGTAGGGCTGCACGTCGATAACGTCTCCGTACGTGATCGTTCCCGGTTCGATGTTCGCGCGGATGCCGCCGCCGTTGACAAGCGCCACCTCGGCTATTATGCCGCCATGCCAGGCGAGGGCCAGGTACGCGTCCGCCACGAAATCGCCTAGGTTCGTCTCGCGCTGACGAACGGCCCAGGTGTAGTTGTCGCTTTCGGTTGCGATAAGCCGTACGTCCGAATAGCCTACCTTCTGCCCCGTTATCGCTTCTATCTGGGCTTTCTTGTTGTTGACGACCGCCGCCGTTGCTGCGTCGATGCCGTCCCATGCCGTTATCAGCTTGCCTGCGCAGGCGCCCGCGCTTGCTGCAATCCTGTTGGCGGCGGGATCGATGATGACTCGCCCGATGCTTTCAAGCTGGGTTCCCGTTTGCGTGACCAGCACTGGAACGCCGTCCTTGTTGAGCAGCGTGTCCACGTACTCTTCGTGAGAGTGCCCGTCGATCATCACGTCGATACCGGAGGTGTTCGCCACCACGCTGCTGCTGCTCCAACGCGGGGTCACGCCGGAGCGTCCCAGGTGCCCCATGGCAACCACGTAGTTCGCGCCGGCCTCGCGCGCTTCGTTGACGGCGTTCTGCACGGCTGCGTACAGCTTGGAACCCGAGTCGTCTTCGCAAAACCCGTAGACGTACGCGCCGCTTTGGTCCTGGAAATGCGCGGGCGAAGATTTCGTCAGCGACTCGGGCGTGCAAATGCCCACGAACGCCACGCGCTTCTGCCCGGCGGACGTTTCGTACGTGCGCATGGCGTACGGGTCGAGCATGAGGTTGCCCGTGCGCAGGTCGGTGAAGTTGCACGACAGGTACTGGATTGGCCCGGCCTGCGGGTCCGATGCGTCCTTTGCACGCGAAACCAGCACGTTGAACTGGTCCATTCCGTAGTCGAACTCGTGATTGCCTGGGATGGCCATATCGTAGCGACACTGTTTCATGATGTCGATCAGGTACTCGCCCTTCGAGAGCGTGCCCATGGCCTTGCCCTGCACGGCATCGCCCGCGTCGACCAGCGTGACGTTGTCGCTTCCGTAGGTCGAGCGTGCGGTTTTCACGTAGTCGGCCAGCTTCGCGTAGCCCAGATTCTCGTCCACGGCGCAATGCACGTCGTTCGTATGGACGATGACGATGGGGCCGGGTGCCGCGGCGGCTTCGATCTCGTCGGCGAGCGCGCGTCCGGGAATTCCCAGCGTTGCAAGTGCGACGGCGGATAGAGCGCAGAACGATCGACGGGTCATTGGATAGGCCATGGTGCCCCCTATTCATGAGAAGCGCGTGTTCTCCAAAACGCTGCGAGTAAGTATACTGCGGGTATGAAGCAGAAACGATCAGCGATTCCTGGAAAGGGAGGCTCTTATGGTTGAAGCGATTTACAAGCGAGCGAGCGTTCGTGCATTTACGGACGAAGCGGTGACCGACGATCAGGTGCGGGCGGCCCTGCGTGCTGCCATGGCCGCTCCCTCGGGCGGAAACCAGCAGCCTTGGGAGTTTTTCGTGGTGCGAGATGCCGAGCATCGTTCTCGGTTGTCCCAGGTCACGAAGTATGCGAAGCCGGCTGATGCGGCGCCGTGCGTCATTGTTGCCTGCATGCGCACCGAAGGCTTGCGCTTCCCTAACCTGGCTGTGCAGGACATGGGCGCCGCGGTTGAGAATTTGCTGCTTGCTGTGGCCGACATGGATCTAGGAGCGGTATGGATGGGTATTGCGCCTGATGAAGAGCCCATGAAGGCTGTTGCGGACATCGTGGGCGCACCGGAGGGCATTCAGCCGTTTGCCCTTGTTGCGCTGGGGCATCCTGCGGCACCGCCCACAGCGAAGGGTGCCGACCGTTACGAGGAGTCTCGCGTTCACTGGTTGAGCTAGCGCCGTCGCACGGCGCTGCAGTCGGTCGAGGAACGGGAGGGCGAGGGCGAGGGCGAAGGATCGGCCTTCCGCTCCTCGACCGACTGCTCCTCGACCCTGGTCGCTTGTCCCGTTCGGCTGCGCGGCCGAACGGGACTGCAGCGGTTTATTCCACCACGCGCGAGCGCGCGTATTCCTGCGCATCTGCGATGTACGCCTCTTGCGAGTGGGCTACGTTGCGCGCCACCGCCTCGGCATCGAGCGTGCGCACCACTTTGCCGGGAACGCCCACTACCAAAGAGCACGGTGGGATAACCTGACGTTCTTTCACAAGCGCGCCGGCTGCGATCATCGATCCCGCCCCGATAACGGCGCCGTTCAGCACCGTTGCGTGCATGCCCACGGTCACGTCGTTTTCGATGACGGCGCCGTGAACCACGGCATTGTGTCCCACCGAAACGCGTTCTCCCAGCACGATGGGGCAGTCGTGGTCGCTGTGCAGCGTGGCGTTGTCCTGCACGTTGCTGTTCTTCCCGATACGGATAGGGGCAACCTCGCCGCGAATCGCCGCACCGAACCACACCGAGCTTCCTTCGCCGAGCGTCACGTCTCCGCAGATCGCAGCGTTCGGCGCGATGTAGGAGGCTTGGCTTACGTCAGGGGCCATCCCCTTGAATTCAACGAGCATGTACGGTTCCTTTCGCCAGACGGATGTCTCCGGTTTGCCGCATTGTCCCGAAACCGCGCCCGATGGGCATCGCAAGAATCAGATGATTTCGCAGAATTCGCCGTCGCGGATGACGCACTCGTCGTCCAGATACAGAGTCGGGCGAAGCACGATGCCGTCGTAATGGCAGTCTGCCTTGGTCACGCCGCCAAACGATGCGTTCGTGCCGAATGCGACGTGCACGGTGCCGTACAGCTTTTCATCCTCCAGAATGATGCCGCAGAGTTTGGCGCGCTCGTTCGTGCCAATGCCCAGCTCGGCGATGGTGCCGTTCTCCGGGCGCGCGAACAGGATGCTCAGTTGCTCGGCGTAGGCGCCGTTTGCGTCGCCGCCTTCCGCCTGCACCAACCGCCCGTTCTCCAGGGTCACCACCAGCGGTTCGGCCAGCGTGCCGATGCCCACCATCGACCCGTCGATAACCACGCTGCCGTTTGCGCCTCCTTCGAGCGGCGCGATGTACGCCTCGCCGGAGGGGAAGTTGCCGCTTGCGCCCGGCGTGCGGTACACGCCGGGGCTGGCTACGCCGTTGCGCCCGTTCAGGTCCATGGTCAGAACGTGTCCGTCCTTCTCGATGCGCGCCGTTTTCGCATGCG
The DNA here is from genome assembly GCF_048427265.1 of Paraeggerthella sp. Classification (NCBI taxonomy): domain Bacteria; kingdom Bacillati; phylum Actinomycetota; class Coriobacteriia; order Eggerthellales; family Eggerthellaceae; genus Paraeggerthella; species Paraeggerthella sp. Next base: position 32,275 of record NZ_DBFOSR010000031.1, on the reverse strand, counting down.
TCAACCGTTTGGTCAGCGCCATCGTCCGACGCTCCACTTCAGCGTAGTCGGCGCATGCGGCCCCGTCGCGCAGCATGTCCATGGTAACGCCGGGCATGGTTACCACGCGCGTTCCTGCGGCAGCGGCTTCGATGCGCGCCGTGGTGTGGGTGATCGACTTCGCGGTGGGGCACAGCGCCACGTCCGCCGTCTTCATTGCCGCGGCCACGGCAACGGGCGGCTCTTCGCCGGTCACGCGTCCTTCGGGCATCACCATGAGCAGCGCGCGGCGGTCGAGCGCGCGGGCGGCGTCGTAGAACAGCTGCCCCACCTCGCGCGTGGGGTCGTCGGTCACCACCAGCAGCGTTTCGTCCTCGCCCAGCGCGAGGTTCGTCGAAAGTATGGTTTGTGCGCGTTCTTGCAGGTTCATAAGCAGCCTTTCGAGTTGATGCGTCTCTGTTCGTTCGCATCTTCGCCCGAAACGTACGGTTTGACGCCTGAAAGCGTACGTTTCGGGCGAAGATGCTTGCAAGCGGCGATGCCCGCGAAGCGACTTTGCTCGAAAGCGCTGTCGTTCGCGGGCATCCGTTTTAGCTGCAGCGAGTTTACGCCTGCGGGTCTACGGCAGGCAGCGCGCCCATTCCCTGCAGGTGCGCCATCGATCCGTAGCGTTCTACGAACCGGGCGTACTCGTCGGCGTCGTAGAAGGAGCATTTGCCCGCGCCGAAGGCCTTGGCCGCCTCGATCATGAACGAACCCGCTTCGTCCAGATCGGTCAGGTGCGTGGCCCCGGTCGCGCAACCGGGCACCGCCGTTTCGGTGGTGATGGCAACGCCTACGACGGGCGCATCGGTTGCCGTGCACGGCTGCAGGATGGAGTTCAGGTGGTACAGCCCGTTGCCGTACGGCGTGATGTCGGCCATGGTCAGCGGGAACGTGCGGGCGCGTCGTCCGGTTGCTATCTCGACAAGCGACACCAGATCTTCGCTTACGCGCAGGATGCAACCCTGCTTGACGGTGGGGGAGATCATGAACCCGCGATCGTTCATGATGCGGTTGCCCTTCGTGGTGTCCACCACCAGCACGGCGTCCAGCGCGTCGGCGCCGCCCACTTCCTCGCGGTTGACGTCGGCGGTTGCCACGGGCGAGCCCATGAACGCCACCGGCTCGTGCGGGAACGTGGGAGCATGCGGGCACACGTGGGTCGATACGAACACGTCGCCGGGCAGCACGTCGCCGCGCGCATGCATGGACAGCAGCTTCGCCGCGCAGGCCAGCGCCGTCAGCGCGCCGTCGCCGTCCGACACGAAGCCGATGCGCTCCGGTCGCGCGCCCAGCCCGCCCAGGCGGCCCAGCAGTCCGATGGTGGGGGCGTCGCCGCCCGCGGCGCGTCCCTGCGAGCCCGGAATGCGCACGCGTACCATGTCGGTTGCGCCTTTGGGGCCTTCCAGCACGTAGGTTTCCGCATCGCAAGCGGGATCGATGCTGCGCAGGTACTCGACGGCGGCTTGCCCGCTTGCGGCAGGCGAGTCCAGTATGTCGTAGAGCTCTATCAGCTGCTTCAGGATCATGGCGTCTCCTTGTTTTCTTGGTCTGGCAAACTGTGGTGCATACCGATTGGCGTTGGCTGCGCGTCAATCGGTACTGTTTCCTGCGGCCGCCGTCCGGCGCGGTCGTCGCCGGGGCCCTGTTAGGTCTGGTTGTTGGTGTGTGGGCACGATGCCGCACAGCAGCCGTGACGAGCCCTCGATTCCCTTTGAGCTGGCGGTATCGCGCTTGTGGGCTGCGCAAGAACGGTGTACTCGAAGTTGCATGCAGCAAGTATGGAAGCAATGCGGGCAACTTGCAAGGAGCTGGCCGAAAATGGAAGCACAAAAGCAAACCCGGGCCAAACCGGGGAGGCCATCGCCGTGCGCGAAACCCTAGCATGAAGCGCAAAACGCAGCTTGTTCGGGTGCTTTGTTGGGCACTTTGCAAGTTCGACGCGTTCGTTGCCGGCTTGCTCTATTACAATCCGAATGACAGACTGGTCATGTCAACGCTACGCGGAGAAAGGGCTCACGCACCATGAGAAGGAAGATCGGCATCAAAGAGATCGAGGACATGGCGCTTGGCGCAACCGTCCTTGGCGCTGGCGGGGGCGGCGACCCCTATGTTGGCAAGCTTATGGCCATCGAAGCTATCAAGAAGTACGGCGAGGTGGAGCTTATCTCGCCTGACGAGGTTCCCGATGACGCAGTGGTGTGCGTTTCGCAGATGATGGGCGCGCCCACCATCATGGTGGAGAAGATTTGCAGCGGCGCCGAGCCCATGGCCACCTACGACGAGCTGGTCAACGAGCTGGGGCAAGAGCCCTACGCCATCTACGCCGTCGAAGCGGGCGGCGTGAACTCGACCATCCCGTTCATCCTGGGCGCGACGCGTCAGATTCCCGTGGTGGACTGCGACCTCATGGGGCGCGCGTTTCCCGAACTGCAAATGACCACGCTGGGCATCAACGGCGTGAAAGGCCAGCCGGCGGTGCTCGCTGACGAGAAGGGCAACACCGTTACGGTGCGCGGCATCGACGATCGCTGGCTCGAGCGCATCGCGCGCCAGGCCACGTCGGTTATGGGCGGCTACACCATCTTGGCCTCGTACCCGTGCACGGGCAAGCAGCTCAAAGACTTCTGCATTCCCGACACCCCCACGCTGTGCGAGGAAATCGGCCGCACCATGCGCGAAGCGCGCGAGCAGCACGCTGATCCCATTGACGCCGTGTTGCGCGTGACCAAGGGCTTCCGCCTGTTCCGCGGCAAAGTGGTGGATGTGGAGCGCAAGACCGACGGCATGTTCGTGCGCGGGCGCGCCATCGTGGACGGCCTGGACGAGGACAAGGGCAGCCAGCTGATCATCGAGTTCCAAAACGAGAACCTTATTGCGTTGCGCGACGGCCAGCCGGTCACCACGTCGCCCGACCTTATCATGTCGCTGGACATGGAGTCCGGTGCGCCCGTTACCACGGAAGGCCTCAAGTACGGCGCTCGCGTGGTTGTGGTGGGCATGCCGTGCGCTCCGCAGTGGCGCACGCCCGAAGGCCTGGCCGTAGTGGGCCCGCGCGCGTTCGGCTACGACATCGACTACGTGCCGCTTGAGGAGCGCGTAGCGGCGGCTCAGGCGACGAAAATCCAGGGGGTGCAGGCATAATGGCAGGTCAGTTGCGCACGTGGCGCTTGGGCATCGACGTCGGCGGCACGAACACCGACGCGGTTATCATCGACGGCGACCTGAAGCTGGTCGCCGCCACCAAAAGTCCCACCACCGAAGACGTCATGAGCGGCATCGTTGCGGCCATGCACGAAGTGATCTCGCAGGTTGGCATGGAGGCCGCTCAGAACATCGGCTTCGCCATGCTGGGCACCACGCATTGCACGAACGCCATCGTCGAGCGCAAGCGCCTCAACAAGGTTGCCGCTTTGCGCGTGGGTGCGCCGGCCACCACGGCCATCAGCTGCATGGCCGACTGGCCCGACGAGCTGAAGAGCGCCATGCGCGTGCGCGACTTCTTGGTGCACGGCGGCAACGAGTTCGACGGTCGCGAGATCAGCCCCCTCAACGAGGACCAGATTCGCGAGGTTGCGCGCGTCGTCCGCGAAGAAGGCTTCGAGTCCGTTGCGGTGACCAGCGTGTTCTCTCCCGTTTCCGACGCGCACGAGAAGCGTGCCGCGGCGGTGCTGCGCGAGGAGCTGGGCGAGGAATTCCCCGTTACGCTGTCTTCCGAAATCGGATCGCTCGGCTTCTTGGAGCGCGAGAACGCGTCCATCCTGAACGCCGCGCTCTACGACGTGGCGCGCACGACGGCCGACAGCTTCGAGGCCGCGCTGGCTTCCGAGGGCTTGGCCGACGTGGCGGTGTACCTGGGGCAGAACGACGGCACGCTCATGTCCGTGGACTACGCCAAGCGCTATCCCATCTTCACGATTGCCTGCGGTCCTACGAACTCCATTCGCGGCGCATCCTTCCTGACGCAGGAGAAGGACGCCGTAGTGGTGGACATCGGCGGTACCACCACCGATGTGGGCGTGCTGGCACATGGCTTCCCCCGCGAAAGCATGGTGGCCGTGGAGATTGGCGACGTGCGCACGAACTTCCGCATGCCCGACCTGGTGTCCGTGGGCTTGGGCGGCGGCTCGCTGGTGCGACAGCTGGACGACGGCCGCGTGACCGTGGGCCCCGACAGCGTGGGCTACAAGGTGACGCGCGAAGCGCTGTGCTTCGGCGGGCAGACGCTGACCGCTACCGACATCGTGGTGGCCAAGGGGCTGGCTGATGGCGTGGGCGACCCTGCGAAGGTGGCGCACTTGGATGCCGCGTTGGTGGATGCGGCGTACGTGGAGATCAAGCGCATCATCGAAGACGCCGTGGACGCCATGAAGACCTCTGCCGGCGACGTGACCGTCATCCTGGTGGGCGGCGGCTCCATTCTTTCGCCCGAAGAGCTTGAGGGCGCGGGCCAGGTGCTGCGCCCGGAGAACTTCGGTGTGGCGAATGCCGTGGGCTCGGCCATCGCGCAGGTGTCCGGCCAGATAGCCAAGGTGTTCTCGCTGTCCGAAACGCCGCGTGACCAGGCGATTGCCGAATCGAAGCAGCGCGCATGCGACGAAGCCATCGAGGCGGGCGCCAACCCCAGCACCGTGGAAGTGGTCGACGTGGAGGACATTCCCATGGCGTACCTGGGCGATGCGCTGTGCATCCGCGTGAAGGCTGTCGGCGATTTGATGCTGTAGGCTCTTTTCATATCGAAGAAGGCTTCGCCGCCTGTGCGCGGAGCCTTCTCAAACGCAGGGGCGGGACCGGTGGCGCATCGGCCCCGCCCCTGCGTTCATCGATGCTTGCGCTGCGGCGCCGGTTAAGGCGCCCGTCTGAAACGGCAGCCCGGCCAGCCTCGTTGGCCTTGCCGGTCGCACGCCAGAGACGATCTGGCCGCAGGGCTTTTCAATCCTGTCAAAACGGACGAGTTTTGCGGCGATTTTCCGCCTCTCGCGGGCAGGTTGCCAAGGGGTGTTTTTCATCATGACTGGTCAGAGCGCTGCTTGCTGTATTTATCCTGATTTGAGGACCAGCAAAACTCGTTCGTTTTGACAGAACCTCGACGAAGCGGCGCAAGCAGGGGGAATCGGAGCCGGGTCAAAGGGCGCATCGGCCCCGCCCCTGTGTTTATCGCCCCTTCCCGCACCCTGTATTCTGCCGATACTTTAGTTACTACATATTTTTAAGAACATAAAATTCTGCGTTGACGTATTATGTGTCGGAAGATACTATATGACCCATCGATCGAGGCAACGGGCCTCGACTCTGGGCAACGTTCTAGGGGACTGATATGTTTGTTCTTGATGTCAAGTCGCATATCAAGCGTAACCATCGCTTACGGCAAGCCAAGATGGGCATGCTCATGAGCAAATGGGCCTGGAACCGTAAAGGTTGCCCCCGACAGTTCAAAGCGTTCTTCTCGCGTTTCACGCTTCCGAAGGAAACCGCTTTGTTCGCTCCGCTTCTGCAAACCCATCGCGTTTCTTGCTCGTCCGCTAACTACGGCGAAGCATCCGCAACGAAACTCTTCATTTTTATAGCTTGAGAAGGCATGCCTTGGTCGCGTGCGCCCTTGCAGGGCCCCGGCCATGTTGTATTCGGACTGCCTAGAGAAAGGGGTTGAAGGCATGGCGTAGCAGCGCCACACCTTCCCGGAGACGAACCGGCTTACCCCCCTGACCGATCCAAGCCATAGGAATCGATACCGCAAAGTATAGACGAAACTTGCTCAGATGCCGCCGTTTTCGGCGACTGGCAGGTCACTTCGCGTGTTTTGACCATCCTACTCATAGTCAGGGACCTCAGCCATACGCTCCTGGAAGGCCGGCCACCGTGCATGGGGCATGTCACGGTGTCGTCTGCGCATCAAGCTTCGCATCGAGCGATCCTTCGAAACCGCATCGACGTGCAGCTTTATTCGCAGAGTGGAAAACGTACTACAACGTTGGAAGCAATTGTTGGACACGAACCCGGAGGGGGACGCGTCCGCACAACAGGAGGTAATCGATGGCTACCAATACAGCCAAGAAAAAGGGGATTCACTTCGCATGGTTCGTCCTCGTCGGCGTTTTGCTGATGATGGGTCTGTGCCGTGGCGGCATCAACAGCGGCATGGGCCTGTTCTTCCAGCCCATCAGCGCTGATATGCATATCGGCGTGGGCGAAGTGGCGATGATGTCGTCCATTTCCGCTCTCGTCACCATGTTCTGGAGCCCGTTCGCGGGTCGTTTGCTCGACAAGTTCGACATCCGCATCGTCACCATCGTGGGCGTTATCGTGCAAGCGGGCTGCTTCGCTGCATTGTCCCTGGTCGACGCCGTGTGGGGCTTCTATGCGCTGGCCGCGCTCATGGCGTTCGGCTCGGTGTTCGTGACCCAGCTGGTGGGCCCGATGATGATCAACCGTTGGTTCAAGGACAAGAACGGCCTGGCCATGGGCATCATGATGAGCTTCGTTGCCATCTGCTCCGCCGTCCTTTCGCCGGTCGTTTCCTCCATCATCGCTTCGTCCGGTTGGCGCATGGGCTACATCGTGCTGGGCGTGCTTGCCCTGGTGGTTGTCATCCCGGCTGCGCTGTTCTTGTTCCGCACTCCCGAGCAGAAGAACACGCTGCCCCTGGGCGCTACCGAAGAGGATGCGAAGGCTCAGGCTGCCGACCCGGCCGCCGCTGCTGCTGCCGCCAAGAATCTGCCTGGTTTGACCTCGAAGGAAGCCCTGAAGACCCCGACGTTCTGGTTCTTCTTCATCTTCATGGTGCTGCTCACCGGCACGCTGGCGTTCGCCTCCATCGTTCCCACGCTTGCCATTGAGGCCGGCTTCGACACCGTGACCAGCGGCTTCGCCATGACGGCGTACATGATCGGCACGGCTATCGCTGCTATCGTGTTCGGTACGATCTCCGACAAGCTGGGCCCCCTGAAGGCTACGATGGTTGCGTGCGCCTGCGGCATCATCGCGCTGGTCGGCTTGATCTTCTTCCGCACGAACCTGTACATGTTCTTCGGCTCGCTGTTCTTCTACGGCTGCCTGTCCGCCACCCTGGGCGTTATCGGCCCGCTGGTTCTGGGCACGCTGTTCGGTCAGAAAGAGTTCGGCTCCATCTACGGCATCGTCATGATGGCCACGGGCATCGGCTCCATGATCCTGATCCCGGCGTACGGCTTCATCTACGACGCCACGGGCAGCTTCACTCCGGCCCTCATCATGATCCTTGGCTTCATCGTTGTCTGCGCCATCTCCATGATCATGGCTTTCAAGACCGGCAAGAAGGTCCAGGCCATGTGGATGCCGAAGGCGTAACCGCATCGCCCCTGCGGTGCTGGATCCGGGCGCGCGATCCGGCACCGCACATCCGAAGCGCGCCACCACCCTTTGGTTTCTGCGGGGCATTGCTCCGTGCATGACGACCCCGAACGGTCGGGGTATCGCCGAAACATCCATCCTGAGAAAGAGGAGGAAGCATCATGGCTCTGAAACTACTGGAAGGCATGAAGGTTATCGAGATCGCCGCGTTCATGGCAGCTCCCATGGGCGGCCGCATCCTGGGCGAGTGGGGTGCCGACGTCATCAAGGTTGAGCCGCCCACTGGCGACAGCAACCGCGGTATCGGTCTTGCACGTCATATTTACAACGGCGACCAGGCTGGTTGGGACTCCATCAACGCCAGCAAGCGCTGCATCACGCTGGACACCCGCAACCCCGAGGGTCTGGCCATCCTGAAGGAAATGCTGAAGGACTGCGACGTGTTCCTGTCGCACCTGCGCCCGAAGGACTCCAAGAAGCTCGGTCTTGACTACGAGAGCCTGTCGGCCATCAACCCGAAGATCATCTGCGGTTCCACCTCGGGCTACGGCACCAAGGGCGAGTGGGCTCCGCGCGGCGGCTTCGACGCTGCTTCGTACGCGGCGCGCGCTGGCTACGACCTGGACTGCCCCATCAAGGGCGACAACCCCATGATCCCGTACTTCGGTTTCGGCGACATCCCCACGGGCACCTACCTGGCGATGGCCGTGCTGGCTGCGTACGTCGAGCAGCAGCGCACGGGCAAGGGCCAGGACGTCAACGTGGCGCTCATGCATGCCGGCATGTGGAGCGTGGGCGTGCCCATCGTGACCGCTGCCTACGGCGACGAGTATCCCACGGATCCGAACTCGGTGCTGCCGCTGGCTCGTCCGTACATGTGCTCCGACGAGAAGGCCATCGCGCTCATGGGCCTGCAGTGGCACAACTCCTGGCCGGAGTTCGTGCATGCGTTCGGCATGGACGAGGGCTACATCGCCAAGTGGCCTGACTACCAGACCGCGCTTGCCGCTTCCGCCGAGATCACCCCGATCATCACCGAGGTTCTTGCCGGCGTGACGCGCGACGAGGCTATCGAGAAGCTCATGACCACCGACATCCCGTTCGACCTGTGCCAGCACTTCTCCGACCTGCAGGACGACCAGCAGGCTTGGGACGCCGGCTTCTTCCAGGGCATCGACTATCCCTCCGGCAAGCACATCGGCATCGTCAAGGCTCCCGCCATCTTCTCTTCGGGCGAGGCTGAGTTCGTGGCCAGCGGCTATCCGGGCGAGTTCACCCGCGAAGTCCTCAAGGAGTACGGCTTCGACGACGCCAAGATCGACGACCTGCGCGAGCGCGGCATCGTGACCGAAGAGGACCAGTGGAACAAAGACCAGTACAACATGGAGAAGATGATGGCTGCCGCCGCTGCCGCCAAGAAGAAGGCCGCTGAATAGCAGCAAAGCAAGAACGATCGGCGGCTGCACGCCGGTTCGAAGAAATACCGTTTCCGATCCGTGCGGGGGTGCGCTCCCCGCGCCCCCGCACGGAGCAACAACACGCCCAAGGAGGCACCACCAATGATCGATTTTTCCAAGACCGAGGAGCAGGAACTGCTTCTTGAGAGCATCAAGGAGCTTCTCGAGCGCGAGTTCCCGCCCGAGAAGGAGCGCGAGTGCTACCGCAACGCCGAGTTCCCCTGGGACGCCTGGAAGGCCATGGCTGAGGCTGGCTTTACGGGTCTTGGTCTGCCCGAGGAGGTTGGCGGCACCGATGTCGACCTGATGACGGTTGCTCTGGCCAACTTCACCATCGCTCGCTACGGCGGCCCGCTGTCCGCGTTCTACTCCATGGGCATGCCCACGATGTTCGATGTGTGCGCCTTCGGAACGCCCGAGCAGATCGAGAAGTACGTCAAGCCCTACATCGAGGGCGGCGCCCCCTTGGCTCTGGGCATCTCCGAGCCTTCGACGGGTTCCGACGTTGCCGGCATGCAGACGTCCTACACGTGGGACGGCGACACCGCGGTCATCAACGGCGGCAAGCACTACACCACGTGCGGCATGGAGGCTCCGGCCATCATCGTTATCGCCAAGGACCCCACCGTGGACAACGTGCACCGCGGCGCTACGATGTTCCTGGTCGACCGCGACACTCCGGGCGTGACCATCAACAAGCTTCCGAAGATGGGCCACGAGGATGCTCCCACCAGCATCTGCGAAGTGTTCTTGAACGACGTGCGCCTGCCTCGCTCCGCCATCTTGGGCCAGGAGCACAACGGCTTCATGCAGACCATGCACAACTTCACCCGCGAGCGCATCGCCAACGTGTCCGGCGTTATCGCTACGGCTGTGAACGCGTTCGAGGACGCTTGCGCCTACGCTAACCAGCGCGAGCAGTTCGGTCAGCAGATCGGTCGTTACCAGCTGGTGCAGGAAATGGTCATGAACATGGCCTGCAAGATCGAGAACATGATGAACATGCTGTACAAGCTGTGCTGGAAGGCCGACAACGGCGAAGACGTGCGCATCCTGGCCGGCATGGCGAAGTACTACTGCTCCAAGACCACTTGCGAAGTGGTCGACGACGCCGTGCAGATCCTGGCTGGCATCGGCGTGGTGGGCGACCATCGCGTGGGTCGCTACTACGTTGACATCCGCAGCTGCCGCATCGCGGGCGGTTCCGATCAGGTTATGGTGTTCAACACCGCTCCGCAAATTCTCAAGCAGTACCGCTAGTCTGATAGTCGCATTGCAGGAGGGTACGGTTCGAAGGGGGGTTGACGTTTATGAGCTCACGGCATGAAGGCATTCCGCAGAAGTCCATCGATCTTGCCCAGCAGCTTAGAAGGCTTGCTGAAGCATGGGGAGATGAGACGGCGCTGGTCGAAGTCGCCAACAACGGATCCGAGCGCAGCATGTCGCGCAAAGAGTTGTTCGAGGCGGTGGAGAAGGTGGCCAGCCACCTGCATGCCCAGGGCGTGGCCGAAGGAGACTTCGTAGCTGTTGCCTTGCCTAACTGCCTCGAGCATGCGGTGGTCACCATCGCGGCTTGGCAGCTGGGAGCCTGCTGTGTGTTCATGCCCCCCAAGGGAACCGCTTCTGAAAAGCGCGATCTGCTTGGTTTGATCGACTGCCGTCTTCTTGTGTCGGACTGGGATTTCGAAGGATCTCACGGTGCGGCTACGCGAGAGGACGTGCGTGAATGGATGGCCGGAGACTTCCCGGAGGGTTCCGAAAACCTGCCCTTCTTCGCCTGCACGCCGATGCGCGCGGTGGCAACGGGCGGGTCGTCCGGGAAGCCGAAGCTGGTGGTGCAGGGGATCAAACCCGCGTACTGCGGTGCCGACCTGGAAAGCTGGACGGCTATGACCGGCCAGATTGCATGGGGTCGACAGCTGGTGCCGGGCGCGTTGTTCCACAACCTGTACAACAACACCACCTACATTGGCTTGTTCTTCGGGCAGACCGTGTACTTGATGGAGCGGTTCAACGCTGCACGTGCGCTTGAGCTGATTGAGAAGCACCAGATCGATTGCATTGGTTTGGTGCCCACCATGATGGAGCGCATGATGGCCGAGCCGTCATTTACGACGCGCAACCTGAGCAGCTTGAAGGCGGTGTTCCACAGCGGCGGGCCTTGCCCGGACCGCGTGAAGCTTGGCTGGATCGATCGTTTGGGCGCGGATCGCGTGTACGAAATGTACGCGGCAACCGAGATGGTGGGTTCCGCCGTCATTCGAGGCGACGAGTGGCTTGAGCATCGCGGCAGCGTGGGACGACCCGTGGGGTGCGCGTTCCAGATCAGGAGCGAGGAGGGCGAGGTCCTGCCGGCTGGACAGGTTGGCGAGATCTTTGGCAAGCCGGTTCCTGGCCTGATAACGCATTACGTGGGGGCGCCGTCCATAGCGGCCGATGACGAGGGCTACTGCAGCGTGGGGGACATGGGCTGGCTTGATGCCGACGGCTATCTGTACATATCCGACCGCCGGGTGGACATGATCGTCACCGGCGGGAAGAACGTGTACACGGCCGAGGTGGAGAACGCCCTGTTCGATTACCCGGGCATTCAAGATGCCGTGGTGATCGGCATTCCCGATGAGGAGTGGGGTCGGCGCGTGCATGCCATCCTGGAGCTTGAAGCGGGAATGGATGCATCGTCGATATCGTTCGATGACTTGAGCGCGTTTCTTCGTACGAAGATCAGCGGGTACAAGTGCCCGAAGACGTTCGAGATCATCGAGTGCATGCCCCGCACCGATTTCGGCAAGATTAGAAGAAAAGAGCTCATTGAGCAGCGCCTGCAAGGGCTGTCCGAGCATGAGCCTTGCGCATAAGCGCGAACAACGGTATTACCCCGCCGCCGCCGACGGCGGGCATTCGATACAAAGAAGCACTACCTATTAAGGAGGAGTCAGAATGCTGCAAGCACCGATGTACTTCGAGGACGTTGAGGTTGGTTACAAGTTCCAGTCTCCCGGTGGCCGCACCATCACCAACGCTGAAGTGGTGAACTTCGCGCAGATCACGGGCGACTACAACCTGGTCCACTTGGACAAGGAGTTTGCTAAGACCGGCATGTACGGCAAGAACGTTGCTCACGGCGCGCTCACGCTGACGCTGGTGGGCGGCATGCTCAAGCGCACGGAGTTCTGGACGGCTACGGCCGAGACTCTGGGCGATCTGACGGGCTTCAAGCATGTGAAGTTCTTCAACCCGGTGTTCTTCAACGACACGATTCACCTGGAGTGCGAGATCGTGGGCAAAGAGGACAACGGCGACGGCACGGGCACCATCGAGATCTCCATCCTGGGCATCAACCAGGAAGGCACGACCTGCCTCGACAACGTGCGCTACTACTCCATCGCCAAGAAGAACTAACACAAGCAACCATTTGAGGAGGATCTCATTATGAACGAGCAACTGCAGGCAGCTTTCGACGCCAAGTTCAAGGACACCTGGTTCTTCGAGGACGTGCCCCTGAACCACAAGACGCCGGCTACCACGGGTCGCACCATCACCGAGGCTGACATCCTGAACTTCGCCGGCATCTCCGGCGAGTGGGCTCCCATTCACATGGACCTCGAGTACTGCAAGGCCCATGGCCATGACACCGTGCTGGCTCAGCACATGCTGATCTACACGTTCACGCCCTCCATCAACCCCTCCGATCCCATGATGGCCAAGATGAACAACTCCATTCTTGCCACCAAGGGCACGAAGAACTGGAAGTTCCTGAAGATGCCGGCCGTGGGCGACACCGTCTACACCACGTCCGAGATTGTTGCGAAGGACGACAACAAGCCCGAGCGCGGCGTCATCATCATCCAGATGTCGATGATCGACCAGAACGGCGACGTTCTCCAGACCGGCGAGTATCACCTGGTCCTGGCCAAGAAGATCTTCTTCGAGAAGCAGTTCGAGGAAGCCGCTGCCAAGCATCAGCAGTAACAGCAACGCTGCGCACCGTGGCCGACCTTCCCGGCCGGCCACGGTATCGCCTGCGGACATGGACGCTTGGTCCAACCGCTGCGTATCGCCTAGCCGCTTTGTGCGGTACCCAACCGTTTGGTCGAAGCGTCCATGTCGCACGCGCGGCATGCTGACGATAAGTTAGAAAGGATAGTCATACCATGAACATCATCGTTCCCATCAAAGTTCTGGCCGACGATCAGGACATCGTCGTCGCTGCCGATAGGAGCCTGGACGACTCCAAGGCCCATCGCATCGTCTCCACCTACGACCTGAACGCGCTGGAGGCCGCGGCCCAGCTGGCCGCCGCGCACGACGGCTCGAAGGTCGTCGCCGTGTCGGTCGCCGACGCGAAGGCCGACGACTCGAAGCTGAAGAAGGGCATCCTGGCCCGCGGCGTCGACGAGCTGGCCATGGTCGCCGACGACGCCTGCGCCGACCTGGACGCGCACGCCACCGCCGCCATGCTCGCGAAGCTGGTCGGCGCGCAGGGCGGGTTCGACCTGGTCGTGTGCGGCGACGGCTCCGCCGACAACTACGCGCAGCAGGTCGACGTGCAGCTGGCCGACGCGCTGGGCCTGCCGGTCGTCACGGCGGTGTGCGCCATCTCCGTCGAGGGCGGCGTCGCGACGTGCGACCGCATGCTCGAGTCCCAGGTCCAGACCGTCCAGGTCGACCTGCCCGCCGTCGTGTCCGTCGTCCCCGACGTCGCGCTGCCGCGCATCCCGGGCATGAAGGACATCCTGGCCGCCGGCAAGAAGCCCTCCACGGTCGAAGCCGCCTCCGAGGCCGCCCCGGCCGTCGTCGAGATCGTCGAGACGAAGGCCCCCCAGCAGGCCGAGCGCAAGCTCGAGATCCTCGACGCCTCCGTCGACGGCGACATCGAAAAGTTCGCAGCCGCCCTCAAAGCGGCCCTGTAGGAAAGGTTGGTGCAGCAATGAAAGCACTCGTTATAGCCGAAACCCCGCTCGCCGCGCGCGCCCTGTGCGCGGGTGCCCGCACGATGGCCGACGAGGTCGTCCTGGTAGCCCCCGGCGTCGAGCCGACGACCGGCGTCGCCGACAAGGTCGTCCACGTCGACGTCCCCGCCGGCTCCGCGATCGACGACGCGTACGCGACCGTGAACGCGATCGCCGACGCCGAGGCCCCGTCCGTGGCGCTGGTCGAGCCCACGCGCCGCTGCAAGGTGCTCGCGGGCCGCTTGGCCGCGCACGCCGGGACCGCCGCCGTCACCGACGTCATCGAGTTCGCCGACGGCCTGGCCACCACCATGTACTTCGGCGGCGTGGGCCAGCGCAAGAGCAAGCCGGCCGGCAGCCTGGCCGTCTACACGGTGGGCGCGGGCGTGTTCGACGAGTCCGCCGCCACGGGCACCGACGCCGTCGAGGAGGCAGCGTTTGAGGCCCCCGAGCGCGCCCTGCGCGTCACGGGCGAGAAGGACCTGCCCGCCAGCGACGTTGACCTGCCTGCCGCCGACGTGGTCGTGGCCGGCGGCCGCGGCTTCGCCGAGGAGGCCGACCTCGAGCTCATGCGCGCCCTGGCCGCCAAGATCGGGGGCGAGTGCGGATGCTCGCGCCCCTTGGCCGAGGGCGTAGACTGGATGCCGAAGGAAGCCTACATCGGCGTGTCCGGCGTGATGCTGGCGCCGAAGGTGTACGTGGGCGTGGGCATTTCTGGTCAGATGCAGCACATGGTGGGCGTGAACCGCGCCGGAACCATGTTCGCCATCAACAAGGACAAGAACGCTCCCATCTTCAAGCAGTGCGATTACGGCATCGTGGGCGACCTCAAAACGGTCCTCCCCGCGCTGGCGGCAGCCCTGTAGGGAGCCGGCGCGAAAGGGGCTGCGGGAAGCGGCCCCTTCACCCCGATACGAGAAAGGATAGGACATGGCTGATTTCGACGCGATCGTCGTCGGGTCCGGCTGCGCTGGGGCCGTGGCGGCCTACGAGCTGGCGCGCGCCGGCAAGTCGGTCCTCGTGGTCGAGCGCGGCAGCTTCGCCGGCGCCAAGAACATGACGGGCGGGCGGATCTACTCGCATTCGCTCAAGAAGGTGTTCCCGGACTTCGAGCAGGAGGCGCCCCTCGAGCGCAAGATCACCCACGAGCGCATGGCGTTCATGGACCCCGCGGCGCAGCTGGCGGTGGACTTCGCCAGCCCGGAGCTGGCCGAGGAGGGCAAGGACTCCTACAGCGTCCTGCGCGGGCCGTTCGACCAGTGGCTGGCCTCCAAGGCCGAGGACGCGGGCGCCGAGTACATCTGCGGCATCGCCGTGGAGGAGCTCTTGAAGGACGGCTCCGGCAAGGTCTGCGGCGTGCGCGCGGGCGAGGACGAGATCACCGCCGAGGTGGTCGTCCTGGCCGAGGGCTGCAACACCGTGCTCGCCGAGCGCTGCCTGGGCAACCCGCGCCCCAAGGCCTCGCAGATGGCCGTGGGCATCAAGCAGGTGCTCGAGCTGCCGGCCTCCCAGATCGAGGACCGCTTCCTGTGCCCGGAGGGCGAGGGCGCGGCGATGCTGTTCGTGGGCGACTGCACGCACGGAAACGTGGGCGGCGGCTTCCTGTACACCAACAAGGACTCGATCTCGCTCGGCCTCGTGGCCACCGTCTCCACGGCGGCCGACGCGTCGAACCCGTACCCGGTGTACCAGATGCTCGAGGACTTCAAGAGCCACCCGGCCGTGGCGCCCATCATCCGCGGCGCGAAGCTGGTGGAGCACTCCGGCCACATGGTGCCCGAGGGCGGCTACGACATGATCCCGAAGTACGTCTTCGACGGCTGCGTCATCGCCGGCGAGACGGCGGGCCTGTGCATGAACATGGGCTACCAGGTGCGCGGCATGGACTTCGCCGTGGCCAGCGGGCGCATGGCGGCCGAGGCCGCGGTCGAGGCCATCGACAAGGGGGACGTCTCCGAGGCGGGGCTGTCCTCCTACAAGGCCAAGATGGAGGACTCGTTCGTCATCAAGGACCTGCGCACCTTCAGCAAGTGGCCCCACGTCATGGAGCACTGGGACTCGATGTTCACCGACTACCCCGTCATGGTGAAGGAGATCTTCAACGCCATGTTCAGCGTGGACGGCGCGCCGCAGAAGCCGCTCGTGAAGCGCATGATGCCCATCGTGAAGAAGCGCGGGCTGTTCAAGCTCGCTCGCGAAGTGAGAGGAGCGACGAAGGCCCTATGAGTGCTATTGCTGACATCACCGTCAACGTCGACGAGTTCCTTGCCCTCGACAAGTACGAGGTGGACGAGGAGAACGCCCACATCGAGCTGGTGGACGACCCCGACGACGAGGAGTTCCTCAAGCTGGTGCGCGTGTGCCCGGCGGCCCTCTACAAGGTCGACGAGTCGGGCGCGAAGTCGTTCGACTACGCCGGCTGCCTGGAGTGCGGCACCTGCCGCATAGCCTGCGGGTCGACCATCGTCAAGAAGTGGGAGAACCCCCAGCCCACCATGGGCGTGGAGTACCGCTTCGGCTAGGATCGGAAATCCCCGCTCCGATCCCCGTACCGTTTCGCCTGACCGGGCCGCAGCATCGCGCTGCGGCCCGGTTGCTTTTCGGCTTCGCGCGGTGCAAGCGCGATAGGGAGGGGAAGGACGACCGCAGGCGCGCAGCTGGTTTCGGCGACGTTTCGCAACGGTTCCGAACGGGTGCCAAAGCCGAAGCGTTCGCTGCTGCGGTGCCGCATGCGCGTACAGTGAGGGCTCGATGAAAGCCAGAGAAAGGAGCATCAAGCATGAGTACGCTCGTTGTGCTCGGGTATCCGAGCGAGATGGAGGCGAAATCCGCTTACCAGAAGATTCTCGATCTCGACAAGAACCTTATCGTGAGCTTGCAGTCCGTGGCGGTGATCGCCCGCCGCGCCGATGGCAAGTACGACGTGGTCACCCCCGATTCCAAAATAGGCACGTCTGCGGTATGGGGCTTGTTCTGGGGCGTTCTGTTCGGAGTGCTCTTCTTCGTGCCCGTGTTCGGCGCGGCCATCGGAGCCGGCATCGGCGCCTTGACCGGCGCTATCGTCAAGCACGGCGTAGACAAGGATTTCCAGGATCGCGTGCGCAACCTGCTTTCCGTCGACGACAGCGCCGCCGTGTTCATGGTGGTCGGCGGCATGACCACCGACAAGTTCGTCGAGGCCATCAGGCCCTTCGGCGGCGACGTGCTGCAAACGTCGCTCTCCATCAAAGACGAGGAAGAGCTCAAGCACGCCTTGTTCAAGAACTAGGCTCCGCTCTGGTTCCGCACTACGCGAAGCCGCCCTTTTCAGGGGCGGCTTTTTCACGATGCGCCGCGTGCGCCATGCGCTTCGCAAACTCTCTGCGGCATGGCGGCTCCCATCCGCGCCCAAGTTTTTGAGCTCGCGTCGAGCGCGAGACCGTGACGCTTGCGACGCTAAACCGTTTTGCATGCCCGATCTTCCGTAAAACCTATTTCGCGATTGGTTGAGAGCGAATCATAGGCTACCATTTACCTTGGTAAAACGATCATGAAGAGAGGAAGCTGGCATGATGGATGAGAACAAGCTGGGAAACAAGATCACGACGCTGCGCGAGGCGCATCACCTGTCCGTGCAGGACCTGGCGGATCGTTGCAGCTGTGACGTTGAGATCGTCGAAGGTCTTGAGGCTGGAAAGCTGCCGCCCTCGCTTGCTCCGCTCATTAAAATCACCCGCGCGCTGGGAGTTCGCCTGGGCACGCTCATGGACGATGACGAGAACTTGGGCCCGGCGTACATCGATCGCGAGCAGATGATCGAGGTCGAGCGCGTGAAGTCGCTCCAAACGGCCAGCGATGCCGGCGATCTGAGCTACTTCAGCTTGGCGGCGGGGCGTCCGTCGCGCCACATGGATCCCTTCGTCATCACCGTCACGCCCTCCGGCGAGACCGACCATGAGCTGGTCGGCCACGAAGGGGAGGAATGGCTGTTCGGCATGGAAGGCTGCATCGAGATCGAGTACGGCAAGGAAGTCTACGTGCTGCATCCCGGCGAGAGCATCTACTACGACTCTATCGTGCCTCACCAGGTGCGCGCGCACGACGGGCAGAACGCCAAGTTCCTCGCCGTCGTGTACACGCCGCTGTAGGCCCGCCGCCTTCGCTGCCCGTGCTCGATTTACAACAAGGAAGTGACCTGCATGCCTGAACCCATTGCATCCGAAGCCCTTGCCGGCTCTGCGGATTATCCCTTGCATTCCGAAAAGACCATCGGCCGCTATTTCCGCGACCAGGTGGCCATCGACCCCGACCACGAGTTCGTCGTGTACCCGGACCGCTCCCTGCGCTGGACGTACAAGGATTTCGACGAGCGCACGGACAACCTGGCGCGCGGCCTGCTGGCCATCGGCATGGAACCGGGCGATCATCTGGGCGTCTGGGCCCGCAACATTCCCGACTGGCTGACGTTCATGTACGCAACTGCCAAGATCGGCGTGGTCATGGTCACGGTGAACCCCGTGTACAAAAGCCATGAGCTGGACTACGTGCTGAAGCAGTCCGACATGAAGGCGCTGTGCGTGATCGATGCGTACCGCGACGTCGACTACCTCAAGATCATCCGCGACCTGGTGCCCGAAACGCTCACGCAGCAGCGCGGGCGCCTGGAAACCGAGAACTATCCGTTCCTCAAGAACATCATCTACATGGGACCGGAGAAGCATCGCGGCTGCTACAGCGTGCCCGAGCTCATCTTGCTGGGACAGCACGTGCCCGAAAGCGCGCTCGAGGAGGCGGAGAAGCACTTCGACAACAACGACGTGGTCATGATGCAGTACACCTCCGGCACGACGGGCTTCCCCAAGGGCGTCATGCTCACGCATCGCAACATCCTGAACAACGGCTTCTACATCGGCGAAGGCCAGAAGCTCGGTCCCGAGGACCGCGTGACGCTGCCGGTGCCATTCTTCCATTGCTTCGGCTGTGTATTGGGCGTGATGGCCAACCTCACGCATCGCTCCACTATGATCATCGTGGAGGAGTTCGACGCGGGGCTGGTGCTGCAGGCCGTCCACAAGGAGCGCGCCACCGCGCTGTACGGCGTGCCCACCATGTTCATCGCCGAGCTGAACCACCCCGATTTCGATTCCTTCGACCTGACCAGCTTGCGTACGGGCATCATGGCGGGCAGCCCGTGCCCGCCCGAAACCATGCGCGAGGTCATGGACCGCATGTTCATGAAGGAGATCACCATCTGCTACGGCTTGACCGAGACGAGTCCCGTGTTCACGCAGACCAGCGCCGACGACGACATCGTGCACAAGTGCGAGACGGTAGGGCGCAAGCATCCGCCCGTGCTGGTGAAGATCGTCGATCCCGAAACCGGCGAGGAGTGCGGCGTCGGGCAGCCGGGCGAGCTGTGCTGCAAGGGCTACAACGTCATGAAGGGCTACTACAAGATGCCCGAGGAAACGGCGCGCGCCATCGACGCGGACGGCTACCTTCATTCGGGCGACCTGGGAACCCTTGACGAAGACGGCTACTACCGCGTGACCGGACGCGTCAAGGACATGATCATCCGCGGCGGCGAGAACGTCTATCCGCTTGAGGTGGAGAACTTCCTGCTTACCATGCCCGGCGTGCTCGATGCGCAGGTGGTGGGCATTCCCGACAAGAAGCTCGGCGAGCTGGTGGGCGCGTTCGTTCGCGTGCGCCCCGGTTACGAGAACATGACCGAAGAGGACGTGCGCGCCTACGCCATCCCGCGCATCGCGCGTTACAAGGTGCCCAAGCACGTGTTCTTCGTGGAGGACTTCCCCATGACGCCGTCCATGAAGGTGCAGAAGTTCAAGCTGCGCGAAATGGCTCAGGAGCTGATCGCAGCAGGGAAGTAGACGTTGCGGGCGTCGCCGTCCTTCGATCGCGTCACACGTCCGGTGGCGGCGAGGTGGTCGAGGATGGCGATGCCCTCCATGAGAATGCACCAGCGCTGCATGAGCGAGATGTCGTCCCAGCGCTCGTGCGGCACGTTCCAGCGAATGCGCCGCACCACCTGCTGGCCCAGCAGGCCCGGCTCGCGCTCGATGATGCCGACGGTTTCGTCGAGCCTTTCCAGATGATGGCGTTTCAGCCAATCGATGCGCTCGCGGAAATCGGGGCGGTTCTTGCCGTGCGATACCAGCAGCGTCTCGATTTCCATGTTGCTCACGCGATCGAGGCTGTCCAGGTACGCCTGCAGGCTGTCGGATCCGTCGGGGAACACGGTGACGCCGGGGGAGACGACGAACAGCACATGATCGCCTCCCATCAGCGTTTTGCTTCGCGGCTCGTACAGCGACAGGTGGTCGGGCGTGTGCCCGGGCGTTGCCACCACATGAAGGCGGTAGCTTCCAACGTCGATGACGTCCCCGTCGCGCACGACCACCGGCGCGCACCGATCGATGTCGATGACGCGCGGACCCGACACCGAGCGCACGAGCGCATCCGCATCCGCGCGCGGCACGCCTTCTTCCACCAGGCGCCGAAAGTCCTCGTGAAGCTCTTCCACGCCGCCGTCGCGCGCCATCTGCAACCCCTCCGCGCTCAGGTACACGGTTGCGTTCGCCGGGGCGATGCGGTCCACAAGGCCCACGTGGTCGTAGTGCAGGTGCGTCAGGAAGTACGAGGTTCTGGCCGGATTCACGCCAAGCTCTTCCAGAGCCGCATGAAGCACGCGGTACCCGTCTTCGGTGGGGGCTCCCGTGTCGACTACCAGGGAGTCGTCGCCGTCTTGCACCAGATAGCAGTTCGTTCCGCTGGTGCTGATGTTGTCGAACGGGACTTCGATTTCGAACAGGTTGGGGTTCGTGCGGATGCGGGTGGCGTGCATGGCTTTCCTTGCGGTTTCGGGATTCGTTTCAGGTGAACGATACCACGAAATGCAGGCCGCCACGGTATCGCCACGTTTCGCGTCTTTTGGGTAGAAGGGCGCGCCTTTCGCACGCGTGGACGCGCTGTCGGAAGCGAGCTTGCCGAAGGTTGCAGCGCGCAGCGCGCTGTCGGGTCGCGCGCCTTATCGGGAGACGATCCTGCACGATAGAAGGATCCTGAGCAGGTCGGTGCCTGCCGACGAAGGGTCCTCCAGATCCATCCCGCTGATGGCCTTTATCCTTTTCAGCCGGTACGAAAGCGTGTTTCTATGGATGAACAGGGCCTCCGCGGCATGCGTGGCGCTGCATCCGCTTTCAAGGTAAGCCTGCGCGGTTTCCACGTACCGGGCGTCCTCGCGCTCGTCGACGCGCGCGAGCCGCACCACGCGATCGTCGAGCAGCCAGCGGGCGTCTCCGGTCAGGTTCAGGCGATCGGATAGATCGTCGAACCAGCAATCGTCGTAGAACCGGGCGACCGTGCGGAGTTTTCGCCCGGAAGACGAGCCGTTCTCAAGGTGCTCCAGGGCGAAGCTCGCTTGCTGCGCGGCGGTGCGCAGGAAGTGGAAGTCGGAGAACACCGACGAGAACCCCGCCAGAAAGCGCGCCGGCAATCCGTCGTCGGCCGCCGGCTCCTCCAGGCGCTCGCGCATTTCGTCAAGCGGGTAGTCCTTTTCTCGGGCGACCATGAGGTAGGCATCGTCTTCGGCCTCGAGGAACCGGGCGCGCGGGTACCGCCGTTCGATCCGCCTCA
This sequence comes from Paraeggerthella sp., assembly GCF_048427265.1. NCBI lineage: Bacteria > Bacillati > Actinomycetota > Coriobacteriia > Eggerthellales > Eggerthellaceae > Paraeggerthella > Paraeggerthella sp. The sequence continues at coordinate 10,881 of NZ_DBFOSR010000031.1, read as the reverse complement.
GCGTTTGGCGGTGAGGGCCCTCCCAGTGCTCGCTTTGCGACGATCCGCTGAAGCGGCAGACGTAGTACGGGTCGTCAAGGGACCAGCCGAGCTTCGAAAGCTCGTAGGCCAGCACGCGCCCGCGCACGGCGTTGCCGGCAAGCAGCTCGTCGATCGGGTTTTTCGAAGACTTGTCCAGCTGGGGGTAGATCTGCCGGGGGAGGATCAGCACGAGCAGCCGTCCCAGGTGGTCCGCGAGCACCAGATCGCTTTGGGTGAGGGGTGCGTTCGCATCGACCAGCTCGAAGCATCCGTGGTACGCGCCGTTGTGCAGCAGGTTTCGAACCAGATAGGAATGCCCGGTTCGGGGCGCGTTTTTGACAAAATAGGCTCGATCGCAGCGGAAGGCGTTTTCGGAACTGCTCATCCACAGGTCGAAGTAGAGCTCGGTGGGGCACACGCCCGTTTCAATGGCGGTCGTCCATAGCTCGTCGTGGAAGTCGTCCGGCAGGTGCCCGGCGCACAGCACGTAGTACAGCGCGGAATCGGACACCATGAGGGGATTGCGAAACGCGGTGGCCGCCACGTCCATGACCTCCTGCAGCGACGCATCGCGCGCCATGGCCTCCAAAAGCGACTCCGACCAGGAATCAAGCCTCATGCGAAACTCGAGCAGCCGGGTGAGCAGCAAGCTTGCCGAGAGCGTTCGAGGCGCGTCGGGCACCAGTATGGCGGGCAGCGGCAGGGCGTCGGCATCGACCGAGCTCAAGCCCAAAACCAAAAGCGCTCCTTCGTCGAACGTTTCGACGTTGATGCGCTCGAGCGCTTCCGCTTCCGCGATGAACAGGCTTCCCGCCCGAGGCTTGCTGGTGCGCTCGAGCAGTTCTATCCGGTCGAGGTCAAGGCGCGTCGAATGCTCGAACAGCGCAACGGGCGAAAGGTCGGCCAGTTCGTCGTGCACAAGATCAAGGTTGAAGCGCATAGTGCCTCCTTCGCGCCGAAGCGCCGTCAGACGACCGGTCGTCCTTGTCCCTCGAACGGGGCGCAAGGTTTCGGATTATTCGGTGAAACGCGGTGCGATTCGCTGCCCGCTCTTTGCTACAGCATCTTTTCACCTGGGATGATACTCCCGTTTGTTCAATATGCACAAAGCTTGGGCCGCGTATTTCGGCGGATGGAATAAAGACGCGTTCTCGCAGGTTTCCTACACTGCGGCCTGATGCGGGTTGCGCGACGGACGAGGGCCAGGGGGACGGCACGGCGTGCGAAGGGCTTGGCGCGACCCGAATGCAAGCAAGACGATAGGAGAAGTACATGGAGTTGACGAGGCGCGGTTTCCTCGCGGGGTCCCTCGCCGCTTTCGGCTTGGCCGCAGCGGGGGCCGGCATGTTCACGCCCGATAGCTGGCTGTCGCCCGCCGTGGCGTACGCGGGCATCGGTCCTTCGGGCGCCGAGCGCGCGGCATCGGGCGAAGAGCATACGGCTTGCACGTACCATCAGGAGCATTGCGGCGGCATGTGCCCGCTCAAATGCACGGTGCGCGACGGCCGTCTGGTGAAGGTGGAGCCGAATACGTGCGTGGATGATCGTTACGAAACGATCTGCTTGAAGGGCATTTCCGAAGTGCAGCACATATACGGGGCAGGGCGCGTGCAGACGCCTCTCAAGCGAGTAGGCGAGCGGGGATCGAACGAATTCGTGCAAGTAAGCTGGGACGAGGCGCTCGATAGCATCGTTTCGCGCATCAAGGAGATCCAGCGCGATCACGGCAAGCAGGCGGTTATGGTCACCTCGTCGAGCGAAGCGAACATGCCGTTTCTGGCGTCGCTGCTGGGCGCGCAGACCGGCGGCAATGCCGGTATCGACGTGGGAATGGGCAACGGTCTGGATCCCGCTATCGGCTATGGAGGCGGTTTCGCCATGGCTACGGGCGAGGCGCGCGATTGGGTGAACTCCCGCATGGTGCTTATGGTGGGATGCAACTTCTGCGAGTCCAGCCTGCCCCAGGTTCGCCTGTTCTTCGAGGCGAAGGAAGCCGGCGCGCGCATCGTGTCGGTAGACCCTCATTTCTCGACCACGGCCGGCAAGGCCGACGAATGGGTTCCCATCGAGCCGGGTACCGACGCGGCCCTGTTCCTTGCCATGACGTCGGTGATTCTCGACGAAGGGCTGGCGGATCGAGCGTTCATGGCAGCCCATACGTCGCTGCCCTTCCTGATCGATGCTTCGACGGGACGGCTTGTGCGCCAGCATGCGGAAGATCCGCAGGCTGAAAAGCCCCAGACGGGCGCTGAGAACCCGTTCTTCGTTATCGATTCGGCTACGGGCCAGCCCGTTCCCTACAATCAGCCGGGCGTTTCGGCGGCTCTGTCCGGCGAAGTCGTCGTTGACGGAGTGCGCGCTCGAACAGCGTACGATGCGCTGGTCGAAGGCCAAAAGGAGTTCACGGCGGCATGGGCCGAGGGCATCACGGGCATTCCCGCCGCAAAGATCGAGTCGCTTGCGCGCGCGTACGCCAAAGGACCGTCGTCGCTTGCGCTGGGATGGGGCGGCAACGACAAGATGGGCAACGCCGATATCGCAGGTCATGCTGCAGCAGTGCTAGCTGGCGTGACCGGGAACATCTGCAAGCCCGGCGCGAACGTCGGCGTGTTCGTGGGCGGATGCTGGAACGGCCATTCCACAACGTTGGGGTCGTGGGAACTGCCGGACGCTCTGGTTCCCTCCGAGGACGAGATGGCGGCTTACGACATGCGCACGAAGCCCAACAGCGTGAAGGCTTACATCTGCTGCGGCGACCTTGTTGCCCAGCATTTCGCCAATATGTCCAAAACCGAGGACTGGGTGCGCACGCTCGATTTGATCGTGTCCATCGATCCGTACTTCACCGAAGGCGCCAAGTGGGCCGACTACGTGCTGCCCGCTACGACGCGCTTCGAGCTTGATGCCGAAGTGGGCGCCGTGAAAGTGGGGTACAACCAGATCGTGCTGCAGAACAAGGTGATCGACCCGCTCTTTGAGGCGCGCACCGATTTCTGGATCCAAAAGGAGTTCGCGAAGCGGCTCGGCTGCGAGGACGCGCTGCCGAAAGACTCGACCGAGCTGGCGTCGGCGATTCTTTCAGGAGCCGAAGACCCGCAGATCGCTTCCCTTACCATCGATCAGATCAACGAGCACCACGGCACGTGGCCCCTGCCCGGCATCGAGAAGCCGCGTCAGGAGTACGCCGACTTCGCGTTCGATACGGTTTCGGGAAGGTTGGATCTGTATTATCAGAACCTCGTGCCTTTCGGGCAGGAGCTTCCCCAATGGGAGCCGACGCTCGAGGCGAACGCGCAGAACCCTTTGCGCAGCGAGTTCCCGTTGCAGCTGGCCAACGTCCGCACGCGCTTTCACATTCACAACCAGTTCAACGATGCGAAGTGGATCCAGCAGTACTTCGAGCCCACGTTGGACGCGAACCCCGCCGATCTTTCCGCGCGCGGCTTGGCTACGGGGGACACGGTGGAGGTGTTCAACGACCGCGGCAGCTTCGAGGTGCGCGTTCACGCCAATCCCTCCATTCGCCCGGGGTCGATTCGCCTGGTAGAAGGCGCTACGGCCGATTACCTGGCGCGCGGCAACATGCAGTCCGTCACCAACGACGCTACGGTGGAGCGCGGCGACGAGCTGCTGTGCGGCCCGGTTATCCCGTTCTCCGACACACTCGTCGAGATTAGAAAGGCGTAGGGGCAATCATGACGAAACTGGCTATCGCCATCAACCTGAACCGTTGCGTAGGCTGCCATACCTGCGCGAACGCTTGCAAGATGCAGAACAACGTGCCTATGGGAATGCTGTGGAACCGCATCCTGACCAAGGACTGCGACGTCATCGACGGCGCGTTGGGGCAGTATCCCAACTTGACGCGCGTCTACCTGCCCGTGCAGTGCCAGCATTGCGAGAACGCCGCCTGCCAGAAGGTGTGCCCCACGGGCGCAACCTACAAGGATGCTTCGGGGCGCGTGGAAATCGACTACGACAAGTGCATCGGCTGCCGCATGTGCATGGCGGCCTGCCCGTTCAACGCTCGCGTGTTCAACTGGGACGAGCCGGTGCGCGAGCCTGCCTTCAACTACGGCGACGCGCGGGTTCCCGTACGCGCCAAGGGCGTGATGGAAAAATGCACGCTGTGCAAGGAGCGCACCGACGACGGGGACATTCCCATGTGCGTGCGCGTGTGCCCGGCGCGCGCCCGCACGTTCGGCGACCTTGACGATCCCGACAGCGACATCTCGAAGTTGGCGTGTTCGCCCGAAGCCCATCATCTGCTCGAAGAAAAGGGCACGCGCCCGCAGCTTTTCTATATCGGACTTTAGATCGCATCGCTTGGCCGGGCGGCGCGACGTTGCGGCGTCGCGCCGCTCGAGCGGCTGCGCAGATCCGTGCGTTAAGGAGAAACCTACATGCAGTTAACAAGAACCTATAAAATCGCCTTCGCCGTGTTGGCCGCCCTTGCGGCCGTCGGCGTGGGCGCGTATGCGTACCAGTTCGTCGGCGGGTTGGGCGTCACGGGCATGTCGAACGGCACGTCGTGGGGCCTGTACATCGCCTGCTTCATGTTTTTCGTGGGGCTGTCCGCGGGCGGCCTTATCGTGGCTTCGTCGGCGTCGATCTTCCACGTGGCGGAGTACAAGAAGGTGGCCCTTCCCGCCATCTTGGTATCGCTCGTGTGCATCTGCATCGCGGGCTCGTTCGTTTTGATCGACCTGGGCGGCATCGTGCGCCTGCTCAACTTGCTGGTAACGCCCAACTTCGTTTCGCCGCTTCTATGGGATATATGCGTGATCAGCACGTATCTGGTCATCAACCTGGTCTACCTGTACTTCATGACGTCGCGCAAGCCCGGTGCGAAGGACAAGGTGGCCATCGTATCGCGCTTCGCCCTGCCGGTGGCTATCCTGGTGCACTCGGTGACGGCGTGGATCTTCGGATTGCAGATTGCGCGCGAAGGCTGGTACTCCACCATCATGGCCCCGCTGTTCGTGGCGTCGGCCATGGATTCGGGCTTGGCGCTTTTGCTGCTGTCGCTTCTGTGGATGAACCGGCAGCGCGTGTTCGCCACGTCGCGCAAGCTTATCGCGAACCTGGCGGGCCTTCTTGCCGTGTGCATCGCAGTGGACGGCTATATGGTGGGATGCGAGGTGCTGACCATGGCCTATCCCGGCACCGAGCACGGCATGGAGGTATTCGGCCAGATGGTGTGGGGCGCAACCGCTCCCTTCTTCTGGATCGAGGTTATCGTGGGCGTGGTCGTTCCGTTCTGCATCCTCGTGTTCGCGCGCAATCGCCGACGCCCCGGTTTGGTCGCGTTGGCGGCGGCAGGCGTTGTGGTCGGCGTGTTTTGCAAGCGCATCTGGCTTTTGTTCACCAGCTTCATATTCCCGAACGTGTCGGGCGCTCCGGGCCTGGTGAGCGGGTCCAGCTCGTCAAGGGGCCTGTACGGTATGGACGGTTGGGCAGTGACCAGCTCGTACGCTCCTACGCTGCCCGAGATCCTGATCGTCGTGGGCATGGTGGCCGTGGGCGTCATGGCGTTTTTGCTGCTGGCGAAAGTGTTCTTGCGCTACGACCCCGCTCCCGCCGAGGCCGACGACAAGGCTTGGGAGCGTAATTTAGGAGCGGAGGAGTAGCTATGATGGAATGCGCCGAGTGGCCGGCGTCGGTGCTTGCGGCAACCTCGACCTGGCGGGACGTATGGCGTAGCCGGGCGGAAACGTTCGCGTTTCTTGGCAACAGCTTGCTGCGGCCCATGACCACCGAAACGTCGATCGGACTGCACGAATCGTTCTGGGATGCGTTTTCCCAGCAGCTGGGCAGCGCTTTTCGCTGTCATGATCGGGCTGCTTTGGGGGTCGATCGGCTGAAGCGCTATGCGCGCGGCGCTTCCTCGTGCCGCGATGCCGCCGTCGAGCGCGTGGACGTGGAGTACGCGCGGTTGTTCATCGGCCCGCCCAAGCCTGCGGCGCCGCCTTGGGAAACCATGTACGCCGTGCGCGGGCGCGTAGGGGAGGCGGGCTTCGGCGATGCGGCCTTCGAGATGCGCGCTTTGCTGCGCGACGCGGGCCTTGCCGTGCGCGGGCCGAGCAACCAGTACCCCGACCACCTTGGCCTGGAGCTGCTCTACTTGGCTGCGGCTTGCAGGGAGATGGCGACGGGCCAGCGCCCCGCGGGCGACGGGCGCCGTTTGGCGCGTTTCGCAAGCGAGCACCCGGCTTCTTGGGCGACGGCGCTGCGCGAGGCGGTGGAAAGCGCCGCCCCCGAAGGCTACTACCTTGGTATCGTGGAGGTTGCCGAGGGCGCGTGCTGCGCGTTCGCGGAGGGCGTCGGCGTTTAGCGGCGCTTGGCGCGCATGACGGCGATCGCGCCGCCGGCTATGCCCACGACCCCGGCCGTCAGGCCCAAGGCCCAGGCGAATCCGGGCAGGCCGGCGGGCTCGTCCGCGACCTCGCTTGCGGCGGCGTCGGGTTCGACGGTTGGCTTTTGGGTTGCGGCGGCGCCAGGCTCGACGGTTGGTTCCTGTGCGGCGTAGGCTTTTTCGGGTGCCGGGGCGACCGACGGTTGCGCAGGCTCGGACGCGGTGCGCTCCTGGGGCGCGTCGCTCGCGCGAACGCCGCCTGAGCCCGTCGGCTCAGATGCCTCCTGCGCGGCAGGCCCGTTGCTCTCCGGCGCTTCGGGCCCGCCTTCGGGATGGACGCGCTCGCTTTCGCCCTGTCCTACGCCTCCAATGTTTCCTCCCGTGCCTCCCGAATCGGTTTCGGGAGGATTGACCACTGAAGGCGGCGGCGTGAGGTCGTTCTCGTCGTCGGAGGGACGCGAGCCTTCGGGATAGGTGATGAGCGCGGGCTCGAAGGCCGTCTCCACGGTTTCGCCGTCCTGGAGCACGACGGCCGTGGCGCGAAGGTAGAAGTCGCGGTAGTCGACGGTTTCGGAGCGGCGGAAGACTGCGCAATGCCGAATGGACGGATTGGCGAAGTCGTCGTCGTACACGGCCCTGATGCCATCCCCTTCAGGCGTTTCGTACATCAGGTGGTCTTCGTTCCACGTGTAGGCGGCCCAGCGCTCCCAGGAGTCCGCAGGGTCGTCGGCATAGCGGCGGTCCAAGTACAGAACCTGCAGGTCGGGGTGCTGCACCTGCCCCCATCCGGGATCGATGGGGAGCGCCGGCAGAAACAAGATGGTCGTCATGCCCCTTCCCGGTATGATCCTGACGATCTGGCCGTACGGCTGCTCGACGGTCGGGGATGCGCTGCCGTTTCCCAAGCTCCCGCCGCCGAGAACCCCGCCGCTTCCTCCTGGCGAGCGATCCGAGAGCGCGACGCCCTCGTGCGCCCAGGCTTGATTCGCGCTCGGGCAGGCGCATCCTATGGCAAGCGCCGCGCATGCGGCAAGGGCGCAACGGCTGAGCGCCCTTGCCTTCGATTCGTTTCTGGTATGATGCGACACGAGGATCCTATCGTTTCGGGGAGGGGCACTATGTCGGTTCGCGCTATCGCCCGTGCGCTCGTCCCTGCCGCGGTCGTGTTTCTTGCGGTCGGCTGCCTGCTTTCGTTCACGTACTTCCATGATAACAAATACGCTGCGCCTCCGCCGTACGGGGACGACGGTTCGATCGCGCTTTCCGACGACGACGTGGCCCGGCCCGTCCCGCTCGTGGACGGCTGGCTTGTTTCCGTGGACGGGTCCGCCCCGATCGAGACGTTCATCGGGCAGTACTCGAACTTCTCGTACCTGCCGAACGGCACGTCAGCGTTCGGCAGCGCGACGTACCGTTTGGACGTGCGCTACGAAGGATCGCGCGCCGAGCGCGCGCTCGTCATCCTGCTGCCCGAAGTGTTCACCGACTACACGCTGTACGCGAACGGGATTTCGGTGGCGTCGGACAAGATGGGCCCGGAAGCGGCTTTGATCGTGGGCGAGCATACTGAGCTTGTGCTGGAGGTTCGCAACCAATCCCATTACTACAGCGGCCTTGTGTACCCGCCCCTTATCGGTTCGGCGCAGGCTATCGCACAGGTTGAGCTGGCGAACTCCCTGCTATCGGGCGTACTCGTGCTGTTTCCGCTCGTTTCGGCGCTGTTCGCGTTCGCCGTGTACGGGCGCCGCGGGGAAGACCCGGTCGTACGGGATTTCGGCCTGCTGTGCTTGGCTTTGTCCGTTGCGGGTTGGCGGGGGATCGCGTGGCGCCTGGGCTTGGGGGACCCGTGGGTCTACGCTTTGGAAGATGCGGCATGGACGGCGGTGTTCGTGTGCGCGGCGTCGGTGGCGATGCGCTCGACCGGCGTGCTCGATCGGTCGCAGGCACGCGCTGCCCGGTGGATTATGCTCGTTTTTCCGCTGGTCACGCTCGTATGGGTGGCCGCGGTCATTCCGCTTTGGCCGGCTACCATCGAAGCGTACGGCGTGTACCAAACCTTGCTCAGGCTGGGATGCTGGGTCATGCTGACGGCCTGCGCGGCGATCGGCTTGGGGTCGCGCAGGCCCGAGGCGCGCTACATCTTGTGCGCGTGCGCGGCTTTGGGAGCCTCTTTGGGCGCGAACCTGCTGGACGACAACGCGTACGAGCCACTGTACGGCCTTTGGCAGCAGGAGTACGCGGCCTTGGCCATGGTCGCCGTGTTCGCCTGCATGCTGGTCGTTCGCGTAAGGAGGATGAGCGCCGCGCAGGAGCAGGTGCGGGAGCTGTCCGTGCAGGTTCGTGCCGCGAAGGACAGTTTGCTGCACATGCGCCGTGCCGAAGAAGCCACCCGGATGGCGCGCCACGATCTGCGCCATCACGTGGAAGCGTTGCGGGGCCTGCTTGAAGAGGGCGCTTTCGATCGATGTCGATCCTATCTGGACGAGCTTGCTTCCGGCCATGATGCCACGGCTCCGGTTCGCTATTCGGGCAACCTGGTGGTGAACGCGGCTCTGACGGGGTATTTGGCGCCTGCTCAGGAGCGGGGCGTTGAAGTGCGGTGCGACGTGCGCGTTCCCGAGGAGCTGCCGTTGCGCGACACCGAGCTTGCGGTGCTGCTGTCCAACATGCTGTCGAACGCGTCGGAGGCGTGCGATCGTGCGCGCCTTGCGGGGCATCGGCGTCCGTACGTGGACTTCGCGATGCGCGTCGAAGGCGATCGGCTGGTTGCACGGTGCGAGAACGTCATGCCCGCCGATGCATCGTTCGATGCTACGAGCAAGTCCGACGGGGGCGATCACGGGTGGGGCCTGCCCGCCATGCGCCAGATCGTCGAGGCGCACGACGGCGCGCTGGTGATCGATTCGGGCGAGGACGCAATCGTCGTGCGCCTCGTGCTGAAGCTTGGGAACGGGGCGGCGGCGCGGAGTTGACGAGGCGCTTCAGCTTCGCGCCGCTGCCTCCCGAGTGTTCTATCGCGGCGGATTCGTCGCCGATAGCCGCATGTCAATAGTGGTGTGCCGTTAAATTGCGAGTAAACTGTTCAGAGTAAGAACCAGAAGGTCACGTCTTTGCGAGGAAGGCAGGAAGGCGAGTTGAGGATAGCGATCTGCGATGACGAGGGCGTCCACCGCACCGAGTTGCGCGCGGTTCTCGATCGCGTTTTGCAGGCGCGCGGTATCCATGCCAGCTGCGAAGAGTACGCTGCGGGCCAGAAGCTGATCGCGGATTCCGCGGAAGAGCCTTTCGACCTCGTGTTCTTGGACGTGTACCTGGAGCGGGAGAGCGGCCTGTCCGTTGCGCGCGCCTTGCGCAGCGTCGACGCGAACGTGCATATCGTGTTTTTGACCGTATCGCGCGAGCACGCCGTGGACAGCTACGAGGTGCGCGCAACCGATTACCTGATCAAGCCCGCAAGCGAACAGGGGATCGAGCGCGTGTTCGACCGAGTGCTGCCGTCTTCCGTTCCCCGCTTGGCGTTTCGCGTGGGAACCGGGCGTCGCTACATTCCCTACGGCGACATCCTGTATTTGGAAAGCCGCGACCATGCGGTCTTGCTGCACACCGTGGACGGCGCTTGCTATCGTGGTTTCGCCAAGCTCGGCGACGTGCAGGATCAGCTTGATGACGACCGCTTCCTGCGCTGCCATCGCAGTTGCCTGGTCAATATGGACTACATCGCCGACGTGCGGGACGACTTCGTGTTGAACGACGGCACCTGCGTTCCCGTACGCGTGAAGGAGCGACGCAAGATGCACGAGGCGTACCACCGGTACTTCGTGGATGCGACCTGCGGAGAAGGGGGTCGCGTCCTCTGTTGCCGAAGCGACCGATTTCGCGGTTGATGCGCCCTGTTTCGCGGAAGGCGGGCGTTGCGGCGCCGCTCGCCTATACTGTACTCTCCACTGCGCCTTGCACGAAGCGGCAGTATGCGGTCAGAGCGCTTCGCGCGCTCGGAAGGGATGGTCCCATGAAGCTTGATTGCGATTGCAGCGCGGCCGCCGGAAGCGGGCTTTCCCGCGGCAAGGCCCTGCGCGACGCCGTTCCGCGCGCATCCCATGCCGCCTGGTCCGTGCAGGCGGGTCGCTCCCAGGTCATCGACCTTTTGAGGGAGCAGGAGGCGGATCGCTTGCGCTACCTGCTGCCCGAGCGCCATCTGCGCATGAGCGTGTCCCCGTTCGCCTTCTTCCGCGGCAACGCGGCGGGCATGGCGGCCGACCTTGCGCGCACTCCTTCCACCGGCTTGGCGGTGCAGGCGTGCGGCGATGCGCATATAGCGAACTTCGGCGGTTTCGCGGCACCTGATCGGCGCCTTGTGTTCGACGTCAACGATTTCGACGAAACCGCACCTGCGCCGTGGGAGTGGGATGTCAAGCGCCTGGCTGCAAGCATCGAGATATGCGGGCGCAACCGCGGCTTCAAGCCCAGTTGGCGTCGCGCTGCGGTGCGCTCTGCGACGGCGGCCT